>NZ_PDDM01000088.1 GCF_002914585.1 Pseudanabaena sp. BC1403 | reverse complement strand
CCCCCCCACTGCCGTGGCCGATCCGGGGCTCGTGATGGAAATCCAGCGCGGCCTCACCAACATGGCTTTCAGCAATGTCAGCATTGATGGCATAGCCGGCGAGGAAACCCGCTCAGCCATCCGCCGTTTCGAACGCCACTATGATCTGCCCGTCACCGGCGAGCCCAGCATCGCGGTGTTGAAGAAACTGAAGCTGATCGGCGCCCTCTGAGTTCTGAGCCGGCATCAATCCTGCCATGGCAGCAGGGAACAGC
>NZ_PDDM01000087.1 GCF_002914585.1 Pseudanabaena sp. BC1403 | reverse complement strand
CTTTCCCTCCGCTTGTCGTCGCTATTATCTTCTCCCTCTCCCTGATTCCTAATTGTTTTTTTACTTATTTTGAGAGCGGAATGTGGGTTTAAGGATTGTTTTTAGACGTATCCCAAGTGGAACTTGAGGCTTCGCAAAGGGAAGGGCTACTTATATAAATAGCACGTTTTATATAGCAAAGTAAGGTTAAGATAGGACATAAAATTGAAACAGAAGAGACAGAAAAAGAAACGAAAATGACAGCAGCTTACAGCATAG
>NZ_PDDM01000086.1 GCF_002914585.1 Pseudanabaena sp. BC1403 | reverse complement strand
CTCTTAATTGGTTCCATCATTGTGGCATCTGCTTTGAGCCTTTTAGGTAGCTTCTTTTGTGGCGGGTTTGATCGCAATTTGCTGTAAAAGCAACCTTCATGCTTATATATTCTAACTTTTTTACCAAATTGGTAAAGATTTTATTATAATCCAAAGGTGTACTTATGGATTTCACAGCTTAAAATCGCTCAATATTTAGGTTGGCGATTGGGTTACGCTGATTGCTAACCTAAATTTAGAATGGCAAATATAGCAAAGTAAGGTTAAGATAGGACATAAAATTGAAACAGAAGAGACAGAAAAAGAAACGAAAATGACAGCAGCTTACAGCATAG
>NZ_PDDM01000085.1 GCF_002914585.1 Pseudanabaena sp. BC1403 | reverse complement strand
CGGATTTAAGGCGGTTGCATCATAGCTTGTCACTTCATCTCTAGCCACTTCCAAGGCTATTGCTAAAACGCTATTAATTTCTAGCTGGGCTGTGCCGATCGCTTCATCTTCATCAGGATTGTCAAATATTAAGCCGTTGGTTGTCCACGTAGTCTCACTAATCACTAAATCATCAGTGATCATCGTCACAGGGTCATTAACGCTCAGTCCTTCGCAGAATTTATCGTAAATATCTGCGATTTTTGTATAGATATTTTGTAAAGTTTCAAGCTGACTCATGGTTAATACACACAACTCCCATCATTTTCAGTTGCATCAGGATTGTAGTTTGTTGCCTCAGGGTCAGTGCAACCAAAAACCGTAAAATGCTCATACC
>NZ_PDDM01000084.1 GCF_002914585.1 Pseudanabaena sp. BC1403 | reverse complement strand
AGGATTTAAGGCGGTTGCATCATAGCTTGTCACTTCATCTCTAGCCACTTCCAAGGCTATTGCTAAAACGCTATTAATTTCTAGCTGAGCTGTGCCGATCGCTTCATCTTCATCAGGATTGTCAAATATTAAGCCGTTGGTTGTCCATGTAGTCTCACTAATCACTAAATCATCAGTAATCATCGTCACAGGGTCATTGACGCTAAGTCCTTCGCAGAATTTATCGTAAATATCTGCGATTTTTGTATAGATATTTTGTAAAGTTTCAAGCTGACTCATGGTTAATACTCACAACTCCCATCATTTTCAGTTGCATCAGGATTGTAGTTTGTTGCCTCAGGGTCAGTGCAACCAAAAACCGTAAAATGCTCATACC
>NZ_PDDM01000083.1 GCF_002914585.1 Pseudanabaena sp. BC1403 | reverse complement strand
CAGCATCAAGATGAGTTGTACTAATGGCTCCAAAAAAAAGGAAGGGGCGCAAGATTACATCAATACAAATGAAATTGGTGTGCTTTGTGCTCTTTTTGAGCTTGAGGGTGCGCTATGTAGGTTACTAGATTTAATCCCTGAAGCTATTCAAAAGATGGCTACGCTTAAGTTTGACAGAGATGATACTTTGAATTTCTTTGAAGAACTGACAAAGAAAGCTGCTAAAAAAACACTCGGACTTATCTATGATGAGGTTCTTAACAGAATAGAAGTAACTCAATTTTGTGAAGTAGAACCCCCTCCATTACCAGAGCCGATAACCTTTTCAGATGTTTATATATTTATTGCTGAATTAGTTCCAATTCTTAATTATTTCTTTTTAGCAAATGAAATTCTTTCAGGAAATAGCACGAAGCTGTTAGATAAGATTGTCGGGTATTGGCTC
>NZ_PDDM01000082.1 GCF_002914585.1 Pseudanabaena sp. BC1403 | reverse complement strand
GCTAAGCGGTTACGATTGCCGAGCAATATCATTTTGATATTTCAGCCTGCTCATTCTCCAGAATTAAACCCAATTGAGCGCGTTTGGTTATATTTGAAGCAAGGGTTGCGCTTTACTTTACCCAAAAATATGGATGAGTTGCGGCTTTTGGTGAAGAATCGTCTCTCCGAAATGACTAAATCTGTCATTGCTTCCCTTGTCGGTAGAGATTCCATACTGGATGCTCTATCTGTTGCCTCTCTTTTGTGATTTGGTATTACAGATTGTATATCAATGGTAACGATGAAACAAATGGATGTTACCCAAATATTGACTCACGATCGCTTTTAGGAGACAGATTGCTGATGCGATCGCCTAAAAATTATGACTTGCAGTGGCGTTGTTGCATAAAAGAGGGTAGGGGAAGGTAAATTAGATATTAATCAGGAGATGAAACCGTAACAAATGAAACAGCAATATCAGATCCGCAACTGGTCAGAG
>NZ_PDDM01000081.1 GCF_002914585.1 Pseudanabaena sp. BC1403 | reverse complement strand
GGAGACGATCGCAGCTTGCACCATACCCAAGAGCATATAAGCTTCAAGTACTTCAACTTCAAACAGCAATTTAGTATCGCTTTTCAAGTCACTAACCAGCGCTGTTAAAGAGTGGTCAACCTCTTGTTTAGTAGGGCGGCGCTCTTGCATCCAGTCGGCTGTATCTTGGCTGATTGGTGGATTGTTTAGTGTGGCAACATATTCACGTACAGCCCTTACATTAATTGGTGTAAGCGGTTTCTCGTAATTGTCTGGAGCAAAAGCATTTTTCATGCGATTGAATACGCCGTCATAGACATCACTCAATTCGCTTTCGGTAAACTGGAAAGCATCAATCAGATGAAGCAATGAGCTGGAGCGATCGTTAATCAGATACGGTGCGTAATCATCGTTAGGCATGGTCATCTACCTCATATTTGTAAATATCAAACGAAATGTAATCCTTGTAATTTATACCTGAGTCAATGTTGTAAACATTGGCTAGATAGGTGATCAGCTCAGACAACTCCATGACAGGAATTTCTAAAGCTTGAATAACT
>NZ_PDDM01000080.1 GCF_002914585.1 Pseudanabaena sp. BC1403 | reverse complement strand
TATTAACTTTGCTGAGTACTTCTCTTTCTCTTGCGTTCTCTTTCCGACTGTAAACGATTGCTGACTTCTATCTTGAAAATCAGTTAGTGTTAATGTCGATTGCGTTCCTATCCATATAGCGGCTTCTTTCGATGCACAATAAATATCTCTTTTGATTGGTCTGGTGGGGTGCTGACAGGTTACAAATCTTGGCTCTAAGTTTCTTGGTAGATACTTTAAAGTTAGATCAGCTTGTGTAAGTGCTACAAATCCTGTCCCTGTGGTTAATGCATTCGATTTATCGATACGAATTAACCAAGGATTGCCGTTATCATCAAAATATTTAAAATCTGCTAATGAGCCAGCCATAGTTTGGATCGAGTCTTCGCTTTAGTAGTGCAAGGCGAACGAGCTTACAAAGCTTGTCAAGTTATTCCCTATGTTGTCTGATTCTCTTTGACTGGTCAACTTGCGACTTTTAGGTAGAAGTGGGAAGTTGTTAAATTGGCTGTATTCTTTTATTCACAGGCTTTTAAGCTATTCTTGATTAATTAAATATCTGTTCTATTGGAACTTTTACCAGTGAACGGGGTTAAAGAAGGAAGTGTTACATGTCCAAGAATAACCGCCATGGTCAAGCAGAAATTTTGTCCGCGTCTGATTGCGATCGCATTCGTCGATCGATAATTTCCAAACATCACTTGTTACTTTGGGATATTG
>NZ_PDDM01000079.1 GCF_002914585.1 Pseudanabaena sp. BC1403 | reverse complement strand
TATTAACTTTGCTGAGTACTTCTCTTTCTCTTGCGTTCTCTTTCCGACTGTAAACGATTGCTGACTTCTATCTTGAAAATCAGTTAGCGTTAATGTCGATTGCGTTCCTATCCATATAGCGGCTGATTTCGATGCACAATAAATATCTCTTTTGATTGGTCTGGTTGGGTGCTGACAGGTTACAAATCTTGGCTCTAAGTTTCTTGGCAGATACTTTAAAGTTAGATCAGCTTGTGTAAGTGCTACAAATCCCGTACCTGTGGTTAATGCGTTCGATTTATCGATACGAATTAACCAAGGATTGCCGTTATCATCAAAATATTTAAAATCTGCTACTGAGCCAGCCATAGTTTGGATCGAGTCTTCGCTTTAGTAGTGCAAGGCGAACGAGCTTACAAAGCTTGTCAAGTTATTTCCTATGTTGTCTGATTCTCTTTGACTGGTCAACTTGCGACTTTTAGGTAGAAGTGGGAAGTTGTTAAATTGGCTGTATGCTTTTATTCACAGGCTTTTAAGCTATTCTTGATTAATCAAATATCTGTTCTATTGGAACTTTTACCAGTGAACGGGGTTAAAGAAGGAAGTGTTACATGTCCAAGAATAACCGCCATAGTCAAGCAGAAATTTTGTCCGCGTCTGATTGCGATCGCATTCGTCGATCGATAATTTCCAAACATCACTTGTTACTTTGGGATATTG
>NZ_PDDM01000078.1 GCF_002914585.1 Pseudanabaena sp. BC1403 | reverse complement strand
CAGCTAGAAATTAATAGCGTTTTAGCAATAGCCTTGGAAGTGGCTAGAGATGAAGTGACAAGCTATGATGCAACCGCCTTAAATCCGCAAAATGTGATAGTACCTATACCAAAGGGCAGCCCGATCATGCTTTTGCCAAAACTGATAAGGCTACTAGTACTCTACAAAGCGCCCTTGAAGTTTTTGATGAATATTCTCCTTGATTACATTAAAGAAGTAATTCTGGAACATATCAAGCGGAAAATAACTGACAAGTCGGCACAGCTCTACAACACTGTCGAGATTGCAAGCAGTCAACTTGTCAAAATACCTAAAGATGTAATTGCGATCGCTATTCTTTTTAATAGTTTGCCGAGCTGGACTAGTAAAAGGTTTGAGCCGTCTAACCTTAATAAATCAATAGTTGACCCAGAGCCGTCGCCACTGCCTGACATGTCCAAGTATTTATTGGCTGGACTTGGCACATGTCAGATCGGGTTTGCCCTGACTGGTAGTAGTCAACCAGCAACGGTTTTCTGGGATATCGACACTAGGCTTGAATATAATCGCCAGATATTTCATCTTCCAGAATACAAATTTAGCAATTATCAGAGATATGCTTTCCTGCATTTAGAATTTGCAGATACTTGTCAGATAAGCTTTTTACGGCTTAATTGATTCTGATTCTAAGATGTAGTTGCCAGCCGTGAATGTGGACTGTTTGGCTTCGTATATGGTTAACCAGTTTGCCGAGTTTGAGAAATCCATGACGCTTTTTGGGGATTCT
>NZ_PDDM01000077.1 GCF_002914585.1 Pseudanabaena sp. BC1403 | reverse complement strand
ATCAATAGGTGATGATTTAGTTGTTTAGGTACTGTTGCCCATTCTTCATACAAATCTGCTTCACGGTCGCCGATGTGTGTCACCATACTGGCATCTCCGCCATCCAGACATTTAATGCTCCTTTCCGCACTTGCTAGCCATTTGTATGATTCTTTCGCTTCAATTGGCTGTTGTTTATACTTTCTAGCTTTTTTGTCGGCATGATTCAATGCTCTTGTCCAAACCTGCACAGTACTCAAACCTAATGGGAATCCTGTCTCTGCATTCAATACTAAGGTTGGATGAATAAAAAATCCCACATCTTTATTGTTTCCCACTACTCCCAACCCTTTTTCCTTTAGTCGTCCTTTATGGCTTTGGAGGTTAATTTCGCTGGTATCGCTTATTGCTAATACATGCTTTCCTCCAACGTTCTGCTGGCATTGCTCTGACAAGCTTTTTGTGAGTTCTGATATAGTCACGTTGTCATTTTCTAAAAAACGATAATTTGCGATTTGTTCGGCTCTGTTTTTACTGATTTGACGTATATTTACCGATTGGCATTCAACCATTTTTTCGTATAGTATCCCCCCCTTTTTACCAATCGTGGATCGCCAAATGCTTTCCCTTTTGTTACATCGTTATGAATTACTATCGGATTTAATTGCATCTGTAACCCTTGCTATACTTTTATCCTAGTGTAGTCTGACTTGTGTGTACACGGTAGCCTAAAAAAGGGGGAAGAATTTAATTCTTCCCCCTTTTTAAGGGGGATTGAGGGGGATCTCTTAGAGCTTTTGACCGCAGAAAGTAATTCTTAAATGGTTTCT
>NZ_PDDM01000076.1 GCF_002914585.1 Pseudanabaena sp. BC1403 | reverse complement strand
CCAAACGCGCTCAATTGGGTTTAATTCTGGAGAATGAGCAGGCTGAAATATCAAAATGATATTGCTCGGCAATCGTAACCGCTTAGCGCGATGACAACCAGCTTGATCGACTTGCATGATAATAAAGCTGTCCGCAAATTGCTCGGATACTAGGTCAAGAAATATTTGAAAACAGTCAGTGTTGAGATGGCTAAATTCATAGAAGAAGCTCTCTCCCGTGGCTGGTTCGACGATGCCGTATAGCCATGTTGCCTGAAACTGCCACTGGACTTTTGCCTTGGGCTTGACACCACGAGCCGTTATTTTACGACCACTGATAGTTTTCAGACCAATCCTTGTTTCGTCTTGACAAAAGAAACGGACTTTTCCTGTTACGCCCAATACAGTCACGACATACCATGCAATCATCGCTAGGTTCTCTGAGAGTTTTTTTTATAGTCCTCAGCCTGCGATTGGTTTTGACTGGCACTATAGGGACGGGCTACCTTTGGTTTTGCCTTCATTCGGTAATGCACCAAGTCATGCACATTTTTATAGGTACTTTCGATTCCTAGTTTTTCCTGTAGCCATTGTCGGATCTCTCCGTAGCTATTAAATCCTTCTTCCTGTTGCAGTTGTTTGTCCAGTGCTTTTTGCGCCCACTTTGGGATTTTGGGTATTCTGCCTACTCTTGGTTTATGGCTTAGTATTCCTGCTATTCCTCCCTCTCGATATCCTCTGATCCACTCTTGCACTGTGCTACGGTTTCTCCCGATTAGTTGAGCGGCGGCTTGTACTGTACCAACTTGCTTGCTTTTCAGTAAGTACAATACTTGCACTCGTTCTTTATCTGAGCCTGTTTTCTGCCGCCCTAGCATCTCTTTTAG
>NZ_PDDM01000075.1 GCF_002914585.1 Pseudanabaena sp. BC1403 | reverse complement strand
TATAGCAAAGTAAGGTTAAGATAGGACATAAAATTGAAACAGAAGAGACAGAAAAAGAAACGAAAATGACAGCAGCTTACAGCATAGATTTACGGAAGAAAGCAGTATCAGCCATAGACAGAGGAGAAAAAAAGAGTCATGTCTGCCGCACCTTGAACATCAGCAGAAATACGTTAGATCAGTGGCTAAAACGTAGAGAAGAGAAAGGAAGTCTAGCGCCCGAAGAGTATCAAAGAGGACCGAAACCGAAGATTGATGACCTAGAAGCATTCAAAACATTTGCCGAAACCCATGGACATTTGACCCAGAAAGAAATGTCGAAAAAATGGGTCAAACCAGTTAGTCGAGTGCTTATCGGAAAAGCAATGCGGAAACTCAACTTTACCCGTAAAAAAAAACTTACGGTTACCAAGAAAGGGACGAGCAACAGCGACAAGAATTTAAGCAACTGATACACACTCGTGCTAAAGAAAGATTCGTATATGTTGATGAAGCAGGTATCGATAATACGATTGATTATCCCTATGGATACTGCCACAAATCTGAGAGATTTCACGCTACCAAATTAGGACATCGTACCGAGAGATTGAGCATGATTAGTGGTTGGCGAGATGGCGAGATTATTGCACCAATGCTATTCAAGGGGTACTGTAATACTGGCTTAGTGTGTAAATGGATAGAGGAATTTCTCGTCCCAGAATTATTGCCAGGGCAAATAGTGGTCATCGACAATGCTAGTTTTCATCCTCAGCAAAGAATTAACCAATTAATCGCGCAAGCAGGATGTGAGGTGATATTTCTGCCTCCCTATTCTCCTGACTTAAACAAGATTGAGAAATTTTGGGCAAGGTTAAAACATCATGTCAGTAAGATTATAGGAAAATGTGAAAGTTTATGGGATGCCGTACAGCAAGCCTTCTG
>NZ_PDDM01000074.1 GCF_002914585.1 Pseudanabaena sp. BC1403 | reverse complement strand
TCTTCGCTGTAATAACCCAAAATTATTCCTTTTTTCTCTTTGTCTGAGCTTATCCTAATTTGCACAAGTTATTTATTTTTCATTCCTAAATGGATCAATCTTTTGAACTTGTTGTTTGACTTCATCTATTTTAGGGATAAATTGATGTGTAATTCTACATAGGGCATTGTCAAAGCCTCCTTCAATCGTAGTAAATACATACTGATCTAAACTTTCTTTGGGAATTTCCATACTTTGAGTGAATAACTGCATATTTTCAATAACTCCTGAACCAACTTCGGCAATTTTTTTAGAAATATTTTCAGCTTCATATTTCAAATTAAATTGAATATAAATTTTATGTAAACGTTGATAATGAAAAGATTGCAATGATTCATCCTGTCCTTGAAAGAATAATTCAATACTTCTACCAATAGTTGTGATAATTCGCTTAACATCTTCCAGTCGATTTTGAGAGCGGTAGTATTTTGCTAGTGGGATGCCTACTGATTCACAAATCTGAAATGAGTAATTAGTGGATACATATACAAATCTTGCTTCTAAATCTGATACTAACTTTTCTTTCTGTTCTTCCTTTAGTAATTGCGCTTTGCCTAGTACGAACAAGTCAAAGCAAAATCCTAAAAGTGTTAATTCAGATTTTTCTGTTATGCGATCTTCAAGTCGTATAGCTACATCAATACAACTTTCTATTAAAGGGGTATTCCTAATTGAACAGGCTACCTTGTATGCCCTATTTATTTTTTGAATAGTTTCTATATGACGCTCACACACATCTTTATCACATATTACAATCAGGGCTTCTACATAAATAACTACTGTTTTATAGTTTGGTTTGGCGTTGTTGCATAAAAAGGGTAGGGGAAGGTAAATTAGATATTAATCAGGAGATGAAACCGTAACAAATGAAACAGCAATATCAGA
>NZ_PDDM01000073.1 GCF_002914585.1 Pseudanabaena sp. BC1403 | reverse complement strand
AGGGGAAGGTAAATTAGATATTAATCAGGAGATGAAACCGTAACAAATGAAACAGCAATATCAGATCCGCAACTGGTCAGAGTATAACGCAGGGCTGAAACAAAGAGGAAGCCTGACTTTTTGGATTAGCGAAGAAGTAATCGAAGGATGGTTAAATCAAACATTAAGTGGAAAACGGGGAGCATCCAAAGACTATAGCGATATAGCAATAGCAACATTTATCACCGTAAAAGCTGTATACCACCAAGCAGGAAGACAAACGCAAGGATTGTTAGAGTCACTATTTACCTTGATGGGCATAGATTTACCAGTGCCAGACCACAGCACCGTATCAAGACGGACAGCAAGTTTAAGCGTGACATTACCAGTAATCCCGAAACAAGGGGCAGTGCATTTAGTAGTTGATTCGACAGGGATCAAAGTTTACGGCGAAGGGGAATGGAAAACACGGCAGCATGGGATTAGTAAGAGACGGACATGGCGTAAATTACACCTAGGAGCCGATGAATCAACAGGAGAAATACTGGCTGCGGTCGTCACCACGAATGATTGCCACGATGGAGAAGTACTTGCGGATATTCTCGAAGGGATTGATGCTGAAATCGCTCAAGTTTCCGCAGATGGAGCTTATGACCATCGCCATTGTTATGACGAGATTGCTCAACATGGCGCTAAAGCCGTGATTCCTCCGCGCAAAGATGCCAAAATCTGGCAGCATGGCAATACCAATGCTCCTCCTCATCCCCGTGACCAAAACCTGCGCTATATCCGTAAACATGGGCGTAAAAAATGGAAACGTGACTCAGGTTATCATCGACGTTCTTTGGCAGAAACGACGATGTTTCGGTTCAAAAAAATCTTTGGTGGTACTTTATGTTCTCGTAAATTTGACAATCAGGCGGTTGAGTTGTTCATCAAATGTGCTGCGCTCAATCGGATGATTCAACTTGCTAAACCTGTCTCCTGTTCTGTTGTTCGTTAATTGTCTATCCTAAGATCCTCCATCTTTTGGCTTCTTTTTATTCATGCAACAACGCC
>NZ_PDDM01000072.1 GCF_002914585.1 Pseudanabaena sp. BC1403 | reverse complement strand
TTACAGCAAATTGCGATCAAACCCGCCACAAAAGAAGCTACCTAAAAGGCTCAAAGCAGATGCCACAATGATGGAACCAATTAAGAGCATCTTCATCAGTAATAGCCTGAATAGACATAGTAATTGCCGCATCAAGAGTCTCGATTGTACGAGCTTTAGCTGAGCGAATAATTTCCTTTAACTTTGACCAACATAACTCAATCGGTGATAAATCAGGGGAATAAGGAGGTAGAAACTTGACCTTAGCACCAACAGATTCAATTAGAGTTTTCGCAATTTCCGCGTAATGTACTGGCAAATTGTCCATAGCAACAATCGCTCCAACCCATAATTGAGGTAATAATATTTTTTCAATGAAAACTAAGAAGCTTGCAGTGTTTAGACTGCCTGCGAAAGTCATCGCCGCTATCAACCCAGCATCACTCATCGCACCAATTAAAGTAATGTTTCTACCTTTGTTGCTTGGACGGTCGTCATATACTCTTGATCCCCCTTGACATCTGCCATAAAGCCTTGTCATCGCCAGATTTAGCCCTGTCTCATCAATGAATACAAGGTTTTTTACATCTATCGTATCAAGCCAACGTCGAAACTCATAGCGCAATTTTTGGACTCTCTCTGTGGCTTGTTCACTGGCTACTAAAGTTTTTTTTTGCGTCCTAAATCTAATCGCTTAAGGGTACGACTTAAACTCGATACACTTACCTGCATTCCTTTGGTGTCTTGAAGCGTTTCTTTTATCTCTCGCAGATATATATCATTTTGTTCTTTAATAATTGTCTTTAATAATTCTTCATTTTTACCTTTGATTTTGGATCGTCGATCTCCTCCTTGCGGTTTTGCTGCTATCTCATTTGTTTCTCGATACCGACGCAATAAATCTCGCACAAAAGATAAACTTACTTTAAATCGTTTAGCTAAATCTCTTTGAGTATTTTCTTTGTTTTCCCATGCACTTAATATCTTTTGTCGTAAATCAAGCGAATATGCTGCCATATTTTATTTCAATTTGGTGATGCTTCTAGTTTACTCTTCTTGTGGCGGGTTTGATCGGAATTTGCTGTA
>NZ_PDDM01000071.1 GCF_002914585.1 Pseudanabaena sp. BC1403 | reverse complement strand
GGGAGCATGTCACTTTTGCGAAAAAGCGAGAAAAAGGAGGGAAAATAGAATAATTTAGAGGCCAGTAAAAGCATGACACCAGAACAAGCCGAGAAATTACAAGACCATGTGCAGGAGATCGCCAAAATACTTTACGCAAATACCGAACTAGAAGCGCTAAAGACATTTTCAGGGATCGAACAAGCCGTGCGAGAACAGATGCAACAGCATGTGATGCCCGAAGTAGGAATTTTTTTGTCTCAACAAGTACAGGAACAACAGAAGGACGAGAACGCAAGCTCAAAAGCATCCTTGGAGAAATAACTGTAACCACTCAACAAGCAGAGCAACTGGGAATTAAGGCACATACTCGTCTGAGTCCATATCTGGAAATGTGTTGTTTGCGAGTCAGTGCAAATAGCTCCTATGAACACACCGAAGCAGATGTGACAATGTTTACAGGAATTCGAGTCCCAGCCAAGACCCAACAGCGTTTAGTCCATCGACAAACCTTTGAATTACCCCAAGCAGAGCAAGAGATTAACGAACTGAGTGCAGATGGCGGTAAGATCCGCATCAGAACACCTGTGGGAGAAGAATGTCGATGGCTAGACTATAAAGGAGTGAGATTGCATGAGTTTGCTACTGGAGCTTGCTTTCAGGACAATCAGCAGTTAGTCGATTAGGTACGCCAGCAACCCTTGAGTACGCCAATAACTTGTTTAGGGGATGGACATGATGGAGTATGGAATTTGATTAAGCCCATGGCTACTGAAGAGCAACGACGTGAAATTCTCGATTGGTATCATCTGATGGAGAATCTAGAAAAAGTGGGTGGTTCAATACGTCGCTTAAACGATGCGAGAGCTTTACTTTGGAAAGGTAATGTTGATGATACTATTACTCTTATTGAACAGTGTAAACGCAGGCAGGCTGTTAATTTCTGTGCCTATCTCCGAAAACATAGACACCGTATTGTCAATTATGATTACTATCAGAGTGAGCAGATTTGTTCTATCGGTTCAGGAGCAGTTGAGTCTGCGGTAAAGCAGATTGACCGTCGCACTAAAATCTCTGGTGCTCAGTGGAACAAAGAAAATGTCCCTCAGGTGCTTGCCCATCGTTGTGCTTATCTCAATGGTTTATTGGCTTTCTAGACTATCCCAAAAAAGTGACATGCTCCC
>NZ_PDDM01000070.1 GCF_002914585.1 Pseudanabaena sp. BC1403 | reverse complement strand
TGGGAGCATCTCAGTTTGGCACTGAGTAATTATACTCACAAGAATCAAGCATATCATTGAGATAAGCACAGCGATGCTTCAAAACTTGAGAGACATTTTTTCGATTCCATTGAGCACCCGAAATCTTAATGCGTCGCCCAATTTGCTTAATCGAAGATTCGACTGAACCAGAGCCAATAGTCAGACCTAACTTATGGAAGTAACTATATTCAGGAATCCGCAGACAATGGTTGCGTAAATAGTCCACAAAATTCACCGCTCTTTTAAATTTGCAACCCTCAAATAAAGCTATAGCAGACTCAACATCACCATTCCAGAGAAATTGTTCAGCATTTTCTAGTCGGCGCATAGAGCCACCAACGCCATGTAAATGCTCAACCAGATGATACCAATCAAGAATTTCAAAGCGTTGCTCTACGGGAGCAATTTGTGAGAATAAATTCCAAATACCGTCATGTCCATCGCCCAGACAAGAGACAATCTCTGCTAATTCCTGTTGCTGTACCCTCTCAACTAAGGCTTGATTTTCCTGAAAATATGCAATTACTGCTTTTCCTTGTAGGGTAACAGATTTGTAATCTTTCCATTCACTTTTTTTTCCTTTGGCTGTTCTCAGTCTTACTTTGCCTCCGTCCAAGCTCATTTCTTCTACAGTCTCAGCTAACTCTACTTGCGGAAAATTGTATCGTTGTACCAGTCTCTGTTGAGTACTGTGGCTAACCACGATCCCTGTCAACTCCTTAACGTTTTTCATCGCTCGTGCATAGGACTCATTGCCACTGGTGAGCAAGCAGCATTTTTCCATGTGTGGACTAAGCTGGGTTCTTGCTCTTACGTTTAGTTGTTTTGCTTGCTTGCTGGTGATGGTCAGATCGCCAATACAACTTTTCAGATGCCTCTCTTTTCCTGCTTTTGTGCCACTACTTGTCTCGACAAAAAAACACCGATTTTGGGGCTAACATTTTCTAACATTTGCTCTCGCACAGCTAGTTCTATCCCTTCCAAGGTCTTTAACTGTTCGGCATTCTTTGCTTCTGCATTCCGATACAGTATTGCGGCAATTCCTTGGCAGTATTCTTCTAACTTTTGTTGGTCTTCGGGTGTCATTGGCTTCGCACGGGGATTTTGTTCTATTATCTCATCTCTACACTTATAAGCATTTACACTCAGTGCTTAACTGAGATGCTCCCG
>NZ_PDDM01000069.1 GCF_002914585.1 Pseudanabaena sp. BC1403 | reverse complement strand
CACAACTCCCATCATTTTCAGTTGCATCAGGATTGTAGTTTGTTGCCTCAGGGTCAGTGCAACCAAAAACCGTAAAATGCTCATACCAAGCTTCAGTAAACCACTCAGTAAAATCCTGATCACATTGAGCATCATAAATCTCTGTGTTGTTTCTCAGGAAACCAAGCCCAAAGCCAAGGTCATTAATATTTGCAGGACGGTAAAAACCCTCGTAAACTTGCTCATTTTCCGCGATGTAAACTGCATAATCTCTTACTAGTTGCTCTCTTTCCTCACAGGTTAAAGGCGGCGGTTCTTCATCAGGTGAGCAACTGAATAAGGATAAAGTTTGTGTGTTTCTGGGATTGCCACACTCGCTAAATTCTTGAATTTCTATATTTTCTACAGTTCCTGATATGTTGAGAGCTAACCTAATAGGTTTACGCAAACCAGTACACCGTATATTTTCTTCAACAATTACATAGGCAACCTCACACTCAGAGTTTGGATCATCTGGTGGTAAATTGCATTCTTCCAATTCGGGTAATATAGCGCACAAATCAGGGGGGTATTGTCCCTCTCCGCCTCCATCTGGATCAGTTTCTGGACATTTTGAATAGTTCGTAAATGGCGTTCTATTGTCTGTCAATGGCGAAAAGTTTATACCATCTGTTGAGAAATATGCCTGTCCTGTAAATGAGCCAACAACTTGAAACTGTGGGCTTTCTTCTGTCCGTCTAGCATCTTCAACAAAAGTTACTAGATAGTTATTTGTATTTATGTATGGTAAAAACCCTTGACTTGCATTCTCTGGAATTGGTAGGACATCAAGCGTCACATATCCGCCTTGAGTATTTCTTTTATTGAGAAAATTGCTGTTAGGTATTGTCCTCTCATACCAAGTTATTTGAGCATAGTAGAATCCTTTGCAGCTAGTTTTGCTGAGACTGCCATCTGGATTAGGTGAAATTGTTATATTTCGACATCTCTTTGAACCATCAGGGCATAACTCATCTGCTTCTATTGCTGGGTCTGGCGTGTTTCTATAGTCTGGGTCATCAATATAGTTTGGGTCGTTTGGGTCTAATGGGGGATTGCTTCTACACTCACAATTTTCAAACCATTCTTTTCTGAGCCAATACCCGACAATCTTATCTAACAGCTTCGTGCTATTTCCTGAAAGAATTTCATTTGCTAAAAAGAAATAATTAAGAATTGG
>NZ_PDDM01000068.1 GCF_002914585.1 Pseudanabaena sp. BC1403 | reverse complement strand
AGGAATGAAAAATAAATAACTTGTGCAAATTAGGATAAGCTCAGACAAAGAGAAAAAAGGAATAATTTTGGGTTATTACAGCGAAGAACTTGAGACAGAGATGTTGAAATTTTACGATTCACTGTGCGAGAAAGATCAACGCAGGTATGCAGCTATTGAAGCAAAAAAGCTAGGACATGGAGGAATAAAGTACATATCAGAGCTATTCGGGTGTCATCGAAATACAATTACAGAAGGAAAAAACGAAATAGAAAATGCAGTCCCAGAAAAGTTTAATGAAAAAGCTATTCGAGTCAGAGGTGGTGGGAGGAAAAGTTGCTTTGAGAAAATACCAGAACTAGAGCAGGCATTTCAGCGAGTGGTGCAAGAACACACAGCAGGAGATCCAATGCAAGCAGAGATAAAATGGACATACTTAAACCAAGCCCAAATAGTTGCAGGATTAAACAAACAGGGAATAGAGATAAGCAAGCCCATTGTCAGGCAACTACTAGATAGGCATAATTATGTAAAACGCAAAGCACAAAAGCAATTGGCGACAGGAGAAACAGCAAATCGTAACGAACAGTTTGAAAATATCAACTGCCTTAAGCAAGAGTATAAGGATACAGGTAATCCAATTATGAGTATAGACACCAAAAAAAAGAGTATATCGGCAACCTATATCGAGCAGGTAAACTCTACACAACTGAAGTAATAGAAGTGTTAGACCATGACTTTCCTAATTTAGCGAGTGGGGTAATAATTCCTTACGGCATCTACGATATACAGAGAAATGAAGGTTTTATTAATTTGGGTAATAGCCGAGACACCACTGAATTTGCTTGCGACAGTATCAGGCAATGGTGGCAACAATTAGGGCAGTTTTATTATGCCTTTGCTAAATCTATCTTGCTTTTATGTGATGGCGGGGGCAGCAATAGCTCAAACTACTACATTTTTAAGGAGGATCTACAGAAATTGGCAACTGAAATTGGTATCGAAATTAGAGTAGCCCATTATCCTCCCTATACATCGAAATTCAACCCCATTGAGCATCGTTTATTTCCTCATGTGACCAGAGCTTGTCAGGGAGCTATTTTTACCAGTATTGAGTTAGTAAAATCCCTCATTGAAAAAACTTCTACCAAAACTGGCTTGAGTGTAGTTGTCAATCTTATGGATAAGGTCTATGCCAAAGGTAGAGAAGTCGCTGATGGTTTCAAGGAAAATCTACCTATCATTTTTGATGAATATCTTCCTA
>NZ_PDDM01000067.1 GCF_002914585.1 Pseudanabaena sp. BC1403 | reverse complement strand
CTAACTGATTTTCAAGATAGAAGTCAGCAATCGTTTACAGTCGGAAAGAGAACGCAAGAGAAAGAGAAGTACTCAGCAAAGTTAATAGATAGTTTCCAAAACGACAACCCCACATAAATAAATGGCATCTGGAACAACTCGATATAAGTACGAAACCGATAAAGGAAACGTGTTTTGGGCACGTACTGACAATGACTCAGAGCTAAGCTCTGTTCGCGGTGCCGCTCCAACAGAAGCAGCGATAGAGAATCTTACTTTTGAATTCTCGAAAAACTCTAAAGAAGTTGGTTGTAGACCTCGGCACTGCATTCTAAAACTCAAAAACACTGGCACAGGTACAGGTTGTTTATTGCCCCCAGGTCAAACTACCAAGCGCGTGATCGTCCTGAAACCCGATACTAACCCGCCCCAAGGAACTGAAATCACAGTAAACGGACGTGTTTGGATTGTTGGCTCAGTGATCGGCGAACAGATGCGTTAACCGCAGACGCATCAACAGAATTTAATCTCAGAAAAAAATAAACTAAAAAGAAAGAGAAACAAAATGGCTAGAGGCATTGCGAGAAAAGACTTTGATTATGAAGTCGATATTAAAGACTCTCAAGGGACTGTATCTGTAGGGGCGCGGATGTTAATCAGTATGGATAAATTTAATACTGGTACAGCCGACAACAAGGTTAAAGAATCTACTAGCACAGTAGTTAGGATTCCTAGCCACATCACCTTAAGTAAAAACGAGCGAGAGTATGGAGTACACCCCCGTTACGCTCTTTGCGAATATGCCGATACAGCACAAGCAGCGGCTTGTTACGGTGTAACCCCGAAACGGCTTGTTGAAATTCCGATTTTGACTTTGGCGCAGTTTGCAGATTTAAAAGAATACGATTACGAAACAGGCGGCACACAGACCAAAACGACATTGATCGTAAACCACAGCTTTGATGGCTCTGCTGGATTGACTTACAGAATCAAGAAGCTGGTAAACCAAGTCCACGTATAAAAAAATATGTCTGAACAAGAACAAGCGATCATACAGCTAAATAATCAAGTTTCAGACATTAATGCGAGGTTAAGAGTCATTGAGAACTTATTAACCTCGCATCAACAAATTTCTAATGCAAAGCAAAAGGCAATCCCAAAAATAGAGCGACATTACACAACTGTTAACGAAGGTTGGTATTCGGAAAATTCTGGAATTGTTTTATAAACAATGAAATGAACATTAACGATTTAGTGACACCTAGCATTATGGCTGGCATAGGCTGGATAGGGCTTTTAGCAAAAACCTACTATACAGACATGGCTAAATTAGCGGTAAAACGCTCAGAACTAGATCAGCAAAATGAACAGCGCAGAATTGAAAAATCTGAGCAATATTTTGAGATGTTGCTGACAAGATTATTGCTTCAGGCTGGA
>NZ_PDDM01000066.1 GCF_002914585.1 Pseudanabaena sp. BC1403 | reverse complement strand
TTATACTCTGACCAGTTGCGGATCTGATATTGCTGTTTCATTTGTTACGGTTTCATCTCCTGATTAATATCTAATTTACCTTCCCCTCCCCTTTTTATGCAACAACGCCTTATGCTGAGGTACTTATAGAAGAAGTAAAAAATCAGGATTATTTAGAGCAACATCAAATACTGCTTGACTTATGCATAAATATTATGTATAAATTGAATATTATCTGCACAAATAAAGCTTATCTTGCAGGAGCTAGTTATGATGACACTTGATAATGACTCTCTTTTGACCAATCCTGCTCTCTCTACTGGTAACTCAGGATCGCAAAAGTATCAGAGTGCAATTGATTTAGTCTGTAGGCAAAACCTCCGAGACATCTATGGCACGATTAGGCGCGAATGTAGGAATGTAATAATTCTCAGAGAGTACTCTCAAACAGTTCTTGAATGGCACAAGCCTTGGTTTGGGCGCATGACGCTCGAACATGATGGAATTAGAACTATTGTGGAAAGATTTGATCTGTTTGGTAAAGCAGTTAGTTTGTTTACTACCTATGATTTAGTTACTTTTCGGATTGAGTAGATATAGTTTTCTCGTTTTGATCGCTATGCCAAGCAATTTAAACTTTTAATAAGGTGATTGAGGTAACTCAACGCCTTGTTTTTTTTTGATGTAAATAAATGTAAAATAAAATGAATGTTTTTTACACAAAAAATGTATTTTATTTGTATAATGAAGATCCAAAATATTTGAACAGCATACAAGAATTTATTTCACTAAATCTTAAGGAGCATTGAGAGACAGTTATGGCTACAAACAGAAAGCGCCTAAATCTTGACCTGAGTCCTGAGGCATACGAGTTGCTTCAGAAACTAGCAGAAGAATCAGGTAAGAATATGGCTGAGGTTTTAAGGACGGGATTAGCTCTCTATGGCATTGCTCAGGACGAGAAACAGAAGGGGAGATCTCTTGGAGTTGTAAAAGATGATCAGGTTGTGAAAGAGCTTGTTTTACCGTAATTTAGAGTTTTGATGTGGGTTCGGTAATTCGATAAAAGGAGTCGAACTCATAGACATATTGTCCAGAGTTCGATTTTTTATAGGTACTAAGTAATAAATAATGTCTACAAACTATTACAAAGTGAGTGAATATCTTCCATTCCAAGCACTTGACATGGCTGTTCCTGATCAAGTAATTGATATAGACGATTTTTCCGTTAGGGTTTCCTATAGAACAAATCATAACTACTATTCAATAACTAGATAAGCTCAATCTCGAAATGGTTGAGCTTATCAAAAATAGAGGCAAATGTATTGTAAATGTGCATAATAAAGCCCTAGAAATAAAGAAAGAGGAGATGTAGAATGTTGCGATCACTGAAAATAATCCTGAAATAACTAAGCGCTTGGGTATGGGATTGGCTTTTGGCTTATTTGTATCATTCTTAATTTATGCAGTTATTAGCGGGGATAAAGTTTTGACTGAAAAAGTTGCGATTGGGTCAATAAGGAATGAAAAATAAATAACTTATGCATTTCAGTTATTTTGAGGAATGGCTCTATAATTCCATTTAGGAAGATATTCATCAAAAATG
>NZ_PDDM01000065.1 GCF_002914585.1 Pseudanabaena sp. BC1403 | reverse complement strand
CCCACATTCCGCTCCCAAAAAGAAGCGCAAAATAATTAGAATAGGAAAAAAGCAAGGATAGAAACAGGAGGGAGATATCAGAAACGAGATAACAGTGCAAAACCTAGACCATCTAGGAATCGTAGCAGGAATAATCGATGAGATCGGGATAGAGGAGATCATCAACGAAAGACTGGGCAAAAACAGTCGAGAGAAAGTAAGCGCAGGGGTAATCGTAAAAGCAATGCTGATCAACGGATTAGGATTTGTATCTGCGCCGTTGTATATGTTTGAGAAATTCTATGAAGGGATCGCCGTAGAACATTTATTAGGAGCAGGAGTAAAAGCGGAATACTTAAACGATGACCGACTAGGGCAAGTCATGGATGATATATATGCCGAAAACGTTAGTGATATATTCATGACAATAAGCCTAGCAGCCGTAAAGAAATTTGGCATAGAAGTAGCAACAGGACATTTGGACTCAAGCTCATTTCATGTAGATGGTAAGTACGAAGGAGAAGCAACAGAAGCAGTAGAAATAAGTTACGGATATTCACGAGACCATCGCCCAGACTTGAAACAATTTGTGATGAATCTGCTATGTGTGGGAGATGGGGATATCCCAGTCATGCTGGAAATGGGTAACGGCAATCAGTCAGATAAAGAGAGATTTGCAGAATTATTCCAAAAGTTCAAACAGCAATGGACATTTGAAGGGATTTGCATAGCTGATGCAGCGCTATACAGTGCTGATAATATAGCCGCAATGGCAGGGCTAAAATGGTTAACACGAGTACCGTTAAGCATCAAGGAAGCAGCAGAGCTAGTTGAGTCAAATATTCAGTTAGCCCCAAGCAATTTGAAAGGATATCGCACCAGCGAAACCGTCAGTGAATATGGTGAGGTCAATCAGAGGTGGATATTAGTTGAGAGCCAAGAAAGACGCAAATCTGACCTTGAAAAATTGGACAAGAAGCTAGAGCAATTCCGCCATAAATGTCACCAAGATTTACAAACCCTCTCAGGTCAAGACTTCGCTTGTGATGCTGATGCGATCGCTGCCGCCCAACATCTTTCAAATAAGATGTCATGGCATCAACTCAGTGATATTCAGGTAGTTAAAAAACGACATTATCAAAAAGCTGGTAAACCTAGCAAAAATGACCTCCCCAGTCATATGACGTATCGGGTTACCGCGACTATCACCCCTATAGAATCCCAAATCTCGGCACAACGCAGACGCTGTGGCAGATTTGTGCTGGCGACGAATGTTCTTGATGCTGACAATTTCACGACTGAGATGACCCTAAAAGAATACAAGGCTCAGCAAGGTCCTGAACGTGGTTTTCGCTTCCTCAAAGATCCTCTATTCTTTGCTTCTAGCGTTTTCCTGAAATCTCGTCGTCGCATTCAGGTTTTGGGCATGATTATGGCGCTTTGCTTACTCGTCTATAATTTGGGGCAACGTCAACTTAGACTGGCTCTAGCTCAAAATCAAGCTACCATTCCCAACCAGTTGGGTAAACCCACAAATTCTCCTACGTTACGCTGGATTTTTCAATGCTTTTTAGCCGTTCATCTCGTTGTTGTTCATGATGTTAAGCAAATTGTTAACTTGAGTACATCTCGTCTTCACATCTTACAGTTCTTTCCCTCCGCTTGTCGTCGCTATTATCTTCTCCCTCTCCCTGATTCCTAATTGTTTTTTTACTTATTTTGAGAGCGGAATGTGGG
>NZ_PDDM01000064.1 GCF_002914585.1 Pseudanabaena sp. BC1403 | reverse complement strand
CTAACTGATTTTCAAGATAGAAGTCAGCAATCGTTTACAGTCGGAAAGAGAACGCAAGAGAAAGAGAAGTACTCAGCAAAGTTAATAGATAGTTTCCAAAACGACAACCCCACATAAATAAATGGCATCTGGAACATCACGATATAAGTATGAAACCGATAACGGTAACGTGTTTTGGGCACGTACTGACAACGCCGCAGCGCTAAGTTCTGTTCGCGGTACAGCTCCAACAGAAGCAGCATTGGAAAACATTACTTTTGAGTTCTCAAAAAACTCAAGAATGGTTGGCTGTAAACCTCGCCACTGCATTCTAAATCTTAAAAATACTGGCACTGGTACGGGTTGTTTACTACCCCAAAATAAAACTACTAAGCGCGTGATCGTCCTAAAGCCCGATACTAACCCGCCCCAAGGAACTGAAATTACAGTAAATGGGCGTGTTTGGATTGTTGGCTCAGTGATCGGCGAGCAAATGCGTTAAGTCTCCAAAGACAGCATTAAATTTATCCCAGAAAACCAAAGCATCAAAAAAATAAGGAAAAAGTATGGCTCGCGGTATTAGAAAAAAAGATTTTGACTATGAAGTCGATATCACAGCAGCAGATGGGACGGTCAGTGTAGGCGCACGGATGCTGATCAGCATGGATATCTACAACACTGGTACAGCAGATACCAAGGTTAAAGAATCCACTAGCACAGTCGTTAAAATCCCTGCTCACGTTTCCCTAAATTTAAACGAGAAAGAGTACGGCATCCATCCGCGTTATGCATATTGCGAATACGCCGATACAGCAAGCGCAGCAGCCTGTTACGGTGTTACTCCTAAGCGATTTGTCTCAATCCCTATCCTGACACTCGCACAGTTCGCAGACTTGAATGTCTATGACTTTGAAGCAGGCGGAACACAGACTAAAACAACTTTAGTCGTAAACCACAGCTTTGATGGTTCCGCAGGTTTGACTTACAAAATCAGGAAGTTAGTAAACCAAGTAAGTATCTAGTTATGAAGTCTGAACAAGAACAAGCGATTGCCCAGCTCGTCAATCAAGTCTCAGACATTGAGACGAGGTTAAGAGTCATTGAGAACTTATTAACCTCGCCTCAACAAATTTCTAATGCAAAACAAAAGGCAATCCCAGAAATAGAGCGACATTACACAACTGTTGACGAAGGTTGGTATTCGGAAAATTCTGGAATTGTTTTATAAACAATGAAATGAACATTAACGATTTAGTGACACCTAGCATAATGGCTGGTATAGGCTGGATAGGGCTTTTAGCAAAAACCTACTATACAGACATGGCTAAATTAGCGGTAAAACGCTCAGAGCTAGATCAGCAAAATGAACAGCGCAGAATTGAAAAATCTGAGCAATATTTTGAGATGTTGCTGACAAGATTATTGCTTCAGGCTGGAGAGCAGGAAGACAAGCGCCAAGCACTCGAAGAGCAGTTAATTCGTGTAGGTACGGAGCTGGTCAATTCTAATCATGAAATCCGCGACGAGCTTAAAGGCTTGAGGGTTGAGCAAAATGAACTTAACAAAGCAATCAGACGAACTACTAGCACAACAGCAGCATCAAGATGAGTTGTACTAATGGCTCCAAAAAAAAGGAAGGGGCGCAAGATTACATCAATACAAATGAAATTGGTGTGCTTTGCGCTCTTTTTGAGCTTGAGGGTGCGCTATGTAGGTTATTAGATTTAATCCCTGAAGCTATTCAAAAGATGGCCACGCTTAAGTTTGACAGAGATGATACTTTAAATTTCTTTGAAGAACTGACAAAGCAATCCGCAAAAAAAACACTCGGACTTATCTATGATGAGGTTCTTAACAGAATAGAAGTAACTCAATTTTGTGAAGTAGAACCCCCTCCATTGCCAGAGCCGATAACCTTTTCAGATGTTTATATATTTATTGCTGAATTAGTCCCAATTCTTAATTATTTCTTTTTAGCAAATGAAATTCTTTCAGGAAATAGCACGAAGCTGTTAGATAAGATTGTCGGGTATTGGCTC
>NZ_PDDM01000063.1 GCF_002914585.1 Pseudanabaena sp. BC1403 | reverse complement strand
CTGTTAGAGTCGAGGTGGGGTATTATCCCCAGCCCCTCTCTATTAGATCCGAGCGTGCAACTTTCACTGCACTCGGCTCCCGATATTCTTAGCTTGCGCTTTTGCTCATGTGATAGAAGTCGTGGCAGCTTTCGTGTATTGCCACAAGATTTTTGGGCTTCCAATTCTGGTGATTTCCATCGACATGATGTAAATGCACTTTCTCATCGTCTGCGAATTTTAGTCCGCAGGTATCACATGAATGGTTTTGCTTTTTGAGAGCTTTAGAGGTTTCGCCATCATAGAGCTTACTTTTACGTTCGCTCCAGTAGGCAATATCGCCATCGTAGGGGGATTTCTCTCCTTTGACGTTGATATGGTTGTTTTCAGAATAAGAAACATTAGGGAAAGCTTTATCGAGTAATTTCTTACAGGAGTAGCAATTTTGCTTAGTTTCCTTTTTAAATACCTTAAACGCTCTGTATTGGATGGGAAATAACGAGTTTCTTGCCCCGTCCATCTTGCAGTAGCGGTGGTAATTTCTCCAACCTCTAACAATGGGTGCTAGCTTTTCGGCTTTCACATTTGCACCATAATTCGAGTTATTGATAATGGCTTTAACCTTCTTGCGGAATATTTTGAAATTTTCCTCAGAGGGTGTACTTCTAAATTTTCCATTTTTCTGACATTTGAAATGCCAGCCGAGGAAGTCAAAACCGTCTTTCGTGGCGGTTGTCTTGGTTTTTCTTTCACTAACCTTCATACCTCTTGTGGCTAGAAATTCGCTAATTTTGGCAAGTATTTTAACATCGTCATCTTCAGGGCGTAGAATTATCACCATGTCATCTGCATATCTTACAGATGGGGTGCGTATTCTTCCTTGGGTGTCTTTGTACCTATGGAGGTCTTCGATACCGTTTAGGGCGATGTTTGCTAGTAATGGACTTACTACTCCGCCTTGTGGCGTTCCTTGGTCTGGAAAACCTACATTAACTCCAGCTTTGAGACATCTAAAGATGCCAAGCTTTAGTCCAAAAGGGGCAATTAGGTTATCCATGATTGCAGAGTGGTTAATCCTGTCGAAGCATTTTTCAATATCGAGTTCGATAACTCGTTTATCTATTCCGTTGGCTTTACTGTTGAGGTTAATAAACATGATTTTCTGAGCATCATGTGCTGAACGTCCTGTTCGGAACCCATAGCTTCGAGCGTGGAAAGTTGCTTCGTGTGCTGGTTCGAGTGCGTATTTTGCTAGACATTGCCAAGCTCTATCTGCGATTGTAGGCACTTTTAGCTTACGCATTGTCCCGTCTTTTTTAGGGATAGGGATTTCTCGTAAGCCTGAATGTTTCCAGTTGATGTAGTGTTTTGCTAAAATCTTCTCTAAAGTGAAGCGTTCTTCAAATGTGAGTGACTTTTTGCCATCTATACCAGCCGTTTTTTTACCAGCGTTTAGCTGAGTTACTTGTCGAATTGCTAGTAGCCTAGCTGCTTTAGATTTGAGAATTAGTTTTTGTAAAGACCTTGCTTTCCGCATATCTTGAACTTGAACTGCTTTATACACTCGCTTTTGTAGTCTAAAAAGGTTGACTCGGAATTTCTTCCAAGGCAATTCTTTCCAAAGTTCACTGACATTCCTATCGTGGCTAACCATAAGCTGCTTGAGTTTGTGTAATCTGAATACCTTGAGGCAATTACGCCTCATCCTACCCGTGTCTAAGGAGTTAATCCGCTCGTCTGGCTTACCGTAGATTCGACAATTTACAGACCTTGGACACGTTTTTATTCGTTCCGTCCAGAAGATTGATATGTCCCGTTAGATGTAGCCAATTCAACCGCCAGAACCCCTTACTCTTACCGCTATTCAACGAAAGATGCGGCGGGATTATTTCTGGCAAGATAAGACTTTATTATTTGCGTCTTTCTACTCATAGGTTGCTTTTTTAGGCTCTGTTTCATCATAGGAACTCCCTGTTAGCGTCAGTGTCATCAGCATTTAGATGTCTGGTTACGCCCTGTTCCCAGCTTCACCCTGTAAAAACCGAGTTTACTCAGTGTGGGCAGATAAGGAGTCAGTCTTGAGTTTAGACGATAGGGTTTTCACCTATATCATCTGGACAGTTAAGCTATACTCTAGGATTTCTAGCTTCAGTGGTTATGTACGGACTGGTTACCGTGATTCACACTGAACGAATCGCACT
>NZ_PDDM01000062.1 GCF_002914585.1 Pseudanabaena sp. BC1403 | reverse complement strand
TATTAGACGACAATTAACTTGACCAGTCGCGACAACTAACTTGTCTGGTTGAGAGAAGAGAGAAAAAACGAAAGCACTAATTGTCACTTACCAAAAAGCGATCTCAAAAAAAGACCCGCAGTCATAGAGAGGAGGAAAGTAGACAAAAAGCAAAAAAAGCCTTATGCCGTTCCCTAATAGTTTTCAGGGAACAGGCCAATGTCAGGCAAATATATTCAACCCCATCAAATCCAAAGCTATATGAAAGGGAGAGCAATCGGGCACACACAGCAGGAATCAGCGCAAGTCGCCAATATTTCTGAACGTAGTGGCAGACGAATAGAAACAGGACAACATCAACCGCAAGCAGGAGAAAAAAGAAAAGGGAGAACTCGACCAGACCCGCTGTTAGGAGTGTGGGATAACGAGTTAGAACCAATGTTGGTCAAAGAGCCAAAACTAGAACCAACAACGCTTTATGAATATCTAATCGATAAATATCCCGATCAATATCAAAAATGCCTACGCACAATACAAAGGAGAGTGCATCACTGGAAAGCGACAAAGGGCAAGCCCAAAAAAGTAATGTTTCCGATGGTTCATCCACCAGGAGAAATGGGATTATCCGACTTTACCCAACTCAAAAACGTCAAAGTCACAATTGGAGGGCAAGAGTTTAAGCACTTACTCTACCATTACCGCTTAGCATACAGCGGCTGGCAATACGTTGAGATCGTCCAAGGAGGCGAAAGCTTTATCAGCCTATCACAAGGACTTCAGAACGCTTTAACGGCATCTGGTGGGTCGCCCCAGCAACATCGCAGTGACAGTCTCAGCGCCGCGTATAAAAATTCAGGAGGTCACAAACAAAAACAACTAACCAAGTTTTATGAAGAACTCTGCACTCACTATCATTTACAGCCGACACGCAACAATCTTGGCATAGCCCATGAAAACGGCTCGATAGAGTCTGCTCATGGCTATTTCAAACGTCGCTTAGAGCAAGCAATGCTACTTCGCAATAGCTTTGATTTCCAGTCAGTGGCTGCGTACCAAAATTTCATTCAAGAGGTAATTGACACTCTTAATGCCAAATGTTCTGAACGCTTTAGGTCGGAGAAATCTCATTTGCAATCATTACCCAAATATCGCTACCCAGACTATGAAACGATCTCAACTCGAGTCAGCGTCAACAGCACGATCATGGTGCGCTGTATCCTTTACTCAGTGCCATCACAGCTCATTGGTGAGCGGTTGAGCATTCACTTGTATTCAGACCGTTTGGTGGGTTACCTCAATCTAGAGGTTGTTTTTACCATTTCTCGTTTACGCAGTCCCGATCGCCATCAACGTCGCGCTCGCTGTATTGATTACCGCCATCTAGTTTTCAGCCTTCGTCGCAAGCCCAGAGCTTTTCTGCATTGCCAATGGCAACAGGATATTTTACCTGATGCACAATGGCGTTCCCTCTGGCAGAAACTTAGAGCGAAATTCGAGGCTGATACTGCCGCCCGTTTGGTGGTGGAAGCTCTCTATCTCGCCGCAGTCCATAACTTACAAAATGCTGTGGCTGATTATCTTGAACAGCAACTACAGCTTGGCTTGCTGACACTTTCTGGGCTTCAACAACAATTTGCTTTGCCAGCTACTTCTGCACCATCTTTAGTAATTGAACAACATTCTCTTTCTGTTTATGATCAATTCCTCCCCACTTTCGCTGCCAGAGATACTGAATCTCCAACTCCAACAGTTACGCCTTTCGCGGATGCTCCAGCATCTGCCATCCATTGAACAGCAAGCAATTCAGGATAATTGGTCTTATACTCAATTCCTCAGTTCTTTGTGTGATTTTGAACTGTCTCACCGTCTTGACGCTCGCTTGCATCGTCTGTTACGAGAATCTCTGTTGCCGAACGGTAAAACGTTCACCAGCTTTGATTTCACCCATTGCCCTAGTCTCCAACCTGCTCCGATCTTGCAATTAGCCCAAGATGATGGTTGGCTGACCCGCGCTGAGAATCTACTGTTGTTTGGTCCTTCTGGTGTGGGCAAAACTCATCTGGCGGCGGCTTTGGGGCGCTCTATGCTGGAGTTGGGTAAACGGGTGAAGTTCTTCAGTGCTGTGGCTTTGGTGCAGTCTCTCCAGCAGTCTAAGGTTGATTTACTGCTTTCTCATGCTCTCACTAAGCTTGACCGTTTTGATTTATTGATTGTTGATGATCTTGGCTATGTCAAAAAGTCTGAGGCTGAAACTTGTGTACTATTTGAGTTAATTGCTCATCGCTATGAGCGTAAAAGTCTTATCATCACGGCAAATCAGCCTTTTAGTCAGTGGGATTCTATTTTTACTGATTCGGTTATGACTGTTGCTGCGGTTGACCGACTCTTGCACCATGCTCTAATTATTGAGATTCAGGCTGATAGTTTTCGTAAACAGGAAGCTGCTGTTCGTTGTCTCAACTAATTGTCATTTGCCGTCGCGTCAATTATTTTTTCTTCTCTCAACCAGCCAAGTTAATTGTCGTCATCGGACAAGTTAGTTGACATTTAACA
>NZ_PDDM01000061.1 GCF_002914585.1 Pseudanabaena sp. BC1403 | reverse complement strand
TCGGGCTCGCTTCGCTTTCGCTCGTCGCTCCCTTCAGCGCTTTACTAAGGTAGCAAGCTTATAAAGGTTTGTCAAGCGTTTTTTAAAAATCCTTTATTACTGATATCAATTTTCAATTCCAAGGCACAAATGCGATCAATAGACCTGTTGGGAAATAATATA
The DNA here is from genome assembly GCF_002914585.1 of Pseudanabaena sp. BC1403. Lineage (NCBI taxonomy): Bacteria > Bacillati > Cyanobacteriota > Cyanophyceae > Pseudanabaenales > Pseudanabaenaceae > Pseudanabaena > Pseudanabaena sp. BC1403. The sequence goes on along the minus strand of NZ_PDDM01000061.1, from coordinate 2,757 downwards.
AAATAAAAACAGTAACGCGATGTGCAACTGAGAATTAGGAAACAACCAAGTCTTCAAACTGTAAAGGATGAAGGGAATGGCGGTTGAGCCAAAAACAAAGAGTATGAGCAAGAATTTTCCGATTAAGACGACTAGAAAGATGCCAGATATCCCTAGCCCAAACCTTATCAAGATGAAAGCGAGCAACTAACTGACCAATGACAGTCTCGATCAATCGACGCACCTTAACAATCAAGCGCACCCACCAACGAGGACGGAAATCATGCATATTCGAGCGCAGAGCCGTTTGTAAATCAACAGAAAAGGTCTGTAGTTCTCGCCTAAGAGGTTGACTGAGATAGCCTTTGTCACCAATCAGGAACCCATGAATGTTGGAGACTAAATCCCAGAGAGTTTCCCGTTCATCGCCATTAGCGGGAGTAAGCGCAAACTGCGTAATTACACCGCTACCACTAATGAGAACATGATCATAAAAGCCATAGTAATGCATGTCCTTAGACGCACAGTAACCATAGTCTGCAATATCGGCAAAGCTACGACAACGGGATGCACGACTGAGGTAACACAGAGGTATGGGTACTCCATCAATCAGATGTAGATCATCGCTTAATGCTCCCAACTGTTGGGCTAGTTTTTCTTGGAGCATTGCTTTGTACTGCCACAGATTGGCGGCTTGTCGGACAAAGGTGGTGCGACTTTTTAAGGCTGGAAACCATTCTTGCCAATGTTCGCGAAAATATTGCCAGATCCCTATGTCGGTTTCTATTCCTCGATACTCAGCCACGATTTCCATCATTATCACTTAAAGCTTGCATAAACCCTTTGGCTCTTACCTTCTGGCTCACAGTTATTGCTTTGAGCAGTTCATCGATCTTACAAAATACCGCAATGATAAAATATTCCATAGAAAACATAATTCTCATCGCTAATGGCGTTAGTCTCAGCAGTTCTCATTATAAAAATCGGTTATTTAATGAGAATTGCTGCGTTAGTCCTATTTTCTAACACTTTCGGCTGTGAGTTTTTTTTGCTGTTTCTTAGTTGCACATCGCGTTTTACTTTTGGAGATTTTCTAGTGTCTTTTTTGGGCGGGGTTATGGCAAGCTCTTTTTTCCCTCCTTACCGATCTGGGTTCCCACATATTTAACCTAGCGAAATCCGACAAATGTGTGGTTTGACCCGCCTATTCCATTGTCACTTGATATACCTTAACAGGGAATAGACTTAACGTTTTTAAAAGACTGAAAGCGTAAAGTCAATAAAGAATCCAAAGCTGTTTTATGAATAGTGTGGGAATTCTCAAGGCAAGAAGAAATAGCGAATTTGAAAGAAGAAAAATCAGGATAATAGACCAAGTAGAGACATTGCTTTTTGACGAATTTCCAAAGGCGCTCAATCAAGTTCAAGTTTGGGGAGTAAGTAGTCAAATATAGAAGTTCGATGTTTAATTACTCGACGACAACTCATTCCCATCGATTTCAAAAAATGACGCACCTGTTCTCGACTATGGACAATTCCTATCAACTCGGCAATTGTTGCTGCTGCATGAGCCAGAGTTTTGGGTGGATGTTCTCGAAAATATATCTCTAAACTTTCCTGATGCTGTTTGAGTTCACTCTGGGGGCGATTAAAGGTCAGTTCCTTGAGTTTGGTTATCCCACCTTCTTTATAATCTCGTAAATAACTCAACAATGTCGGCTCAGTGATTCTTAGTAGTTTCGTGATTTCCTTGTGCGCGTATTTCTGGCTTTTTAGGTATAGTGCTTCCATTTTTCGCTGTACTCGCGGATGCGGGTGATGGAATCTTTCGTGATGTAGGGCATCTATTTCTTCTTTGGTAAATGTTATTCGGATCATCTTGGAGAAAAGCTACTATTCTTTCCATTTTTACCCTTCCGAAAAATAAAGTCTACACCCTGTCTAAGTATATCATCTTGCTGCTGGTTTAGCTCGTCGTATGGTGGAGATGGGTATGCGTGCCAAGTTCTTTGCGGTTAATGCTTTAGTCCAAGATTTGCAATACGCCAAGCTGCAACTACAACTCCCAGCATTGCTCAAGAAGCTCGATCGCTCTGAATTACTGCTTCTTGATGATTTGGGCTATGTCAAAAAGTCTGAAGCTGAAACCTCTGTCCTGTTTGAGTTGATTGCTTATCGCTATGAGCGTAAAAGTCTACTCATTACCGCTAATCAGCCTTTCAGTCAATGGGATTCCATCTTCTCTGACTCCATGATGACGGTTGAGACTGTCGATAGACTTGTTCATCACGCTGTGATCCTTGAAATTAAGTCAGATAGCTATCGTCGTCAGGTTGCTACTACTCGTGCTCAGGCAACTTAACTTTCCATTTTTATGGCTCTCTCTCAACGATCTAACCTTGTCGTTGCGTTCGCGTAGCGTTCACGAAGGGAAATCAGTTCTTGGCGCGAATTTATGTTTACGATCTGAACTGCTCTTTCGCGTCAACTACCCGACATTATTCTGTCGCGACACGACAAAACCCTTGACATTTAATAACTCCTAACATTTTTTTGCCATCTTTCTTCTTTTTTCTCTTATATCATCTGTTGCCTCTCCTTTGTGTTTTGGTATGAATTATCATTGCTTGACTGTCTACTAGTAGCTATAATCCTCAAAATGACATCTTAATGAATGAGGCAGAAAGCAGGAAAGAGATAGATAACAATGTTAAATGTTAACTATCTCTTTCCTGCTTTTTAAAATTAAGCTTGGCATCGAGCTATTTTCCCGTAGGG
>NZ_PDDM01000060.1 GCF_002914585.1 Pseudanabaena sp. BC1403 | reverse complement strand
GTCATTTGCCGTCGCGTCAATTATTTTTTCTTCTCTCAACCAGCCAAGTTAATTGTCGTCATCGGACAAGTTAGTTGACATTTAACAACCGAGCCAGATCCCAAAGTCCTCAAACCTCATCGAGTACGTCACAGTTTGCGCCTCGTCCATTTTCCCTCCAGGAACCTAAACGTCCCCCAACCCAAGAAGAGATAGAGAACGAAGCTTTCCAGCAGAATAAGTTTGAGGCGTTTGGACTTCAACGAAAGGAGAAGTCCAGCACAATTACGCCTGTAGAGCAAGAAAGACTGGGTGTGCTGCAAGCCAAGATGGATAGTTTCTGGGCGCAGCGTATGGAACGAGCAAAAGCGCAGCCCAACTTGTTGGAAATTCTCATCCGCAATTCTCAAGCAACACAGACGACTGAATCCCAAGCACCTGTTCAGTCAAACACGATACAAGCGAAAAGCGATACAACAGGCGATCGCCCAGATTTATCCAAGGAGCAGCGCCCCAACGAAACGGGTATGCCAGATGCTCTCAAAGCAGGGGTAGAAAGCCTATCGGGATATTCCTTAGATGATGTCAGGGTTCATTATAATTCGCCCAAACCTGCCCAATTACAGGCACTCGCTTATACCCAAGGCACAGAGATTCATGTAGCATCAGGGCAAGAAAAACATTTGCCTCATGAAGCCTGGCATGTGGTACAGCAAAAGCAAGGACGGGTGCAGCCGACCTTGCAAATGAAGAGAGGAGTGAATATTAATGATAATGATGGATTGGAAAAGGAAGCTGATGTGATGGGAAATATGGCTTGGGAGAAATATTCACATACAGACTCAATTGATTCTGTTCAACTTAAAAAACCTATCATGAATTCATCTTTCAGTATTGTACAACGCCAGTGGAAGCCAAAAGAGATGAAAAAACTGGCAGCAATGAGTGAGAAAGAACGAACAAAATACCTTATTACTACGAAATATGGAGAGGTTGATGATGTGGTTTCTTATTATCTAGAACATCTAGATCAGGCAGTTAGTGAATTAGCGCTTGTACTAACTTGTTATTATGAAGTTGATGAAAAAGAGCGAATGGAAATCCTTGAAAAATTTCAGATAAAAGTAAATAAGAACACTCAAATTGACGAGGTTGTTGAGAATAGTATAGCAAAAGCAAACAACGCAATAAAATCTAAAGATGATGAAGGTAAAGCGATAAGTTCGATCAAAGGTGGAGCACTAACTTCAATTCGTGATGATTTTGGTGACTTGAGTCCCTCCTTGTCAAGTGAAGGTCGGAAAGACAAACTGAATCTTGCCTCCAGCTTTGGAGACTTTTTAGGGGTACAACCATTACCTCAAGAGTTTCAAAATACACCTATGATCACACTTTTTAGACGTGTAAAATCTTCTAATCTTAAAAGCCTAGCTCCAGGCAATGAAATTGATGAAATTGTTCCTTTTTCAACATCTTGGGAAGAAGGTTTTGTTCGTAAATGGAGCCCAACTGAAGGAGTGATTTTTGAGTTCGAGATACCTGTAACATATCCTGCTCTTTTTCAATCAAGACGCCCAGGAGCACAAGTTAAACCAGAAGCTCCGGAAGGGATGAACGAGAAACAGGCAGAAGTTACCTTAATACAAAGCAGGTTTAAGGTACTTAGCCCAGGTGAGAATCGTAATGGAGAAATATTCGTAAAGGTAAGTATTGAGCCATTAAGCCTTGATATAGCTAGGAATCAGCATGAAGCAATGAACAAGATGACAGATAATGAACGTAGAATGGTTGCTCAACAACAGGGTGAAGACGCTGTCACAGAACCTACAGACATGCAAATACAAATTAAAGACCAACTAGCTCAGAAAGAATCCGAGATAGCTAAAGTAATTGAACTTGCAAAAAAAGCAAGTCAGCAGCAAATTAGGCACGTTAAGAAAAGAATTGAGGAAATTGATGAGAAGCATCAACAGAATTTACCAAGTATTCTTGGCGTTGGATACAGTGTCATAAAAGGTTTTGACACCTTAAACGATTCCAGTCCAGAATTACTGGCCACCTTAATTCGTAGATTATTTTCTCCAGAGTACTTAGTTGATTCAAAACTACCAGCTAAACATACGGTAGGTTTTCTTTTTATAATTTTAAATGAATTTCAGAAAGTATTTAAGAATTGACAGCAGTAGGATTTCCAAGCATCTTGCGGATCAAAGCTAGGTAAATAAAGGGCTCTGAGATATTCTCATAAAATTCACAATCCTTGCTCAGCCTGCGATATTTACCTATCCAAGCAAAGGTTCTCTCCACTACCCAACGCTTTGATTCCACCACAAAACCTTTCTGCTCTTCAGCCCTTGTGCTTACTTCCCAAATGCAATCAAAGTTGTCTTTAACCCACTGGGTTATGTCCTCACCAGAGAATCCCTTGTCAACTAATATTTTTTGTAATCGGCTCAGTGGATATTTCAGACTTTCTAATAGTCGCATCGCCCCTGCTCGGACTAGCGGATAAAATAGCTGTAGAATTTATCCATACCCCTGCTTATTCACCTGACTTTAATCTTGCCGAATATGAAATTCATCTCTTGAGGTTACAGAAATTACATCATTTGCCTTCAAATATAACCATTGCGGAAATCGAACAAAAGCTTAATGATGTTAAAATCTTGATGGATTTCAGAACAAATATCTGGAACTTTAGAACACATTTTTGCCTTAGTCTAAATGTATATTTCTTGGGTGGGAAGGGAGTAACAACAGCGCTGCACCGAAACGTATCAATATAGTTGATTGAGAAGCCAAAGTTATCTGCGTACGGTGAGCGCGACCGTTATATAGAACCGAAAAGCTCGACAAAGTTATCTCTGTTTTCAGTCACAACTAAGCACTCAAAAATGTTTGGCTGTTAGAGTCGAGGTGGGGTATTATCCCCAGCCCCTCTCTATTAGATCCGAGCGTGCAACTTTCACTGCACTCGGCTCCCGATATT
>NZ_PDDM01000059.1 GCF_002914585.1 Pseudanabaena sp. BC1403 | reverse complement strand
TCTGATATTGCTGTTTCATTTGTTACGGTTTCATCTCCTGATTAATATCTAATTTACCTTCCCCTACCCTTTTTATGCAACAACGCCGTTTACAGGTGAGGATTATATTTTGATTATAGCGGTTATATACTGACATTTTAAGAAGCGATCGCCTATATCCATCGTCACAAATTAGCAAGGCGATCGCACCAATAATCTCTACAAATAGCGATCACCAAAAATACATTTACTTGGGTGGTTTGCTCATTAAGATGACGCGCACTAATCCAGTAAGGCTACTGAGCAACATCGAAATTAGAATAGCGATCGCTAAAAGAATTGATGTGGGAGATTCTCCATGTTTTGTGATCGTTGCAGTATCAATGGGGGGTATAGGTGTAGTGGTTTGATTAGAGTTAGCTGATGTTTGATTTGCCATTTGTTTATTGCCGCTTAGGCTCAATTAAATTTATGTTCTAATTCTGCCAAGTGCCTCTGCTGTTGTCATTACGAGAAAGTACGAAAAAGTAAGGTTATAATTTAAAGCAGTTATCGCCGCTAAGAATTTTGGTTGTAAAACATGACTCCTGAAGAGGCTATCCAAGTTGCCGATGAGGCTTTATTTGCCAATTTGAGAAGTTATTTAACAGATATTTGTCGTTTCATTTTACGGGAATCTTTTGCTGGCAAAAAATATGAGGAGATGGAAGGTTATGATACGCAACACATTAAAAATGAAGGTAAAAAGCTGTGGGATTCCTTGTCTGAAGCTTTAGGCGAAAAGGTTAGCAAAACTAATTTCAAAGGGGCTTTAGAAAAACGGTGGAGAGCAAGGGGAATAGTCATAAATCCGCCTGAATTAACGGCTTATAATTTGCAAACTTGGGTGGGACGTAAAGAGATTCTTGAAGATTTGCTGAGGAAGTTGCAAGGGCAAACTCGATTACTTTGGATTGCTGGTATTTCGGGGATTTGGAAAACAATTTTAGGCGAATGTCTTGCTAGTAAAGCTTGGACAAGCGATCCATCCTTTCAATGGATTCATTTAGAAGTTTTGGAAGGGCAAAGTTTTGATTTTGCTTCGGTAGCCACAGATTTACTGGCGAAACTAGGCGAAAAAGAGCTTGACCCACAGGAGCGTAATGATCCGAAAAGATTGATTAATCGCCTTTTGCAAAAACTTAAAGTAAATCGTTATTGGATTCAATTAGATTCTCTAGAACGATTGCTAGATTGTGAACAACCTGATGAATTTGTTGATAGTCATTGGCTAATTTTTTTACAACGATATCTTGCTGAGCCTAATCTTGCTAGCCGCTTAGTACTGACGGCTCAGGCTTTACCTGCTGCTGTGGCTGAGTTTGGCGATCGCTATCCTAATGTTTGGCAGGAAATAACTTTACGAGGTTTGTCTGCTGACGATCAACATAATGAACATCTGGAATTATTTAAGAAGAATGGCATTACTACGGATGAATCCAATCAATCTACGCTGAGTCGCATTGGTTCAATTTATGAAGGTCATCCATTAGTATTGCAGGTGATTGCCAAAGAGATTCTAGCAGCACCTTTCAAAGGAAATGTAGCAGAATATTGGCAACGCTATGGTAATGAATTTGAGCAGGTGGCGCGGGAACTCCAACCAGATCGAGTGAATCCAGCGCTTTACAATCAAGCTTTGCAGAGACAAGTACGACGACGGGTAGAGGCTTCGTTAAAACGTTTACCTACGGATGCTCTAGATTTACTATGTCGTAGTTCTGTCTACCGTCGTCCTGTTCCTGAAATGTTTTGGCTGGTGTTAATTGAGGATAAATTACCTACGCAACAACAAGAGGCATATCAAGTATTATGCGATCGCGCTTTGGTTGAAAAAGAATCTGTCTCTCAAGGACAGTTGCTCATCCGCCAACACAATCTTATTCGTGATATTGCCTATACTCAACTTAAAACGAACATAAATACTTGGGAACAAACTGAACGTAAAGCTGCCCATCTTTGGTTAACTGCTTATATCCCTAAGCCAAACGTACCTAACATAGAATCTGTGCGTGGTTATTTAGAAGCATTTGACCATTATTACGAAGTTAAAGATAGAGAAAAGATGGTCAGTATAATTGAAACAGAAAATATCTTAGATCAACAATGTTCTCTTTATATGTGGCTGAATTTGAGAGGTTACTATCAAGAGCAAATCACACTTTATGAAATTATTTCTAGCCAATCTCTTTGCTCATTAGAAAAAACACATCTTATATATCTAGGTGATGCTTATAATCATATAGGAAGATTTTCTGAGGCAATTATATGTTGTCTAGAATATTTACAGATGCCATCTTTATCTCAAAATCTAAAAGAGGCAATAGATATTTTCAGGATTTTGGGTAATTCATATACATTAGTAGGTGATTATCAAAATTCACTTGATTACTACCAAACCTCTTTCATACTCTCCTGTCAGTGTGGATCTGAATTTGATATTTTATCTTCTTTCTCAGAAATGTATACAATGTATAGTCAATTGATGGTTGAAGCAATGAAGAAGATTTTAAAATTGCTTGATACTATTACAGAAGATACTATTAATTCTTATACGTCCGAAGATCAATTAGTAGATATAACAAAGTATTTTTGTCATGCTTTAGAAAGCTATACGGATCTTAAAATCCTACAGAAAAATCTTGTTTTTGATTGTTTACTGGCTTTAAATATAAATGCGGAAAATTTACACGATTATTCTCACAAAGAAAATCCTGATAATTCAGGTAATGTCAGTACATTGTTGAAAATATTAAAGCACTGTGAGCAAAAAGGCTTAAGACCATCTCAAATTAACTTACACTCAACTTTATCTATTTTCTATACAGAACAAAAAAACTATCCTAATGCAATAAGTTCTCTTTGGGAGCATCTCAGTTTGGCACTGAGTAATTATACTCACAAGAATCAAGCATATCATTGAGATAAGCACAGCGATGCTTCAAAACTT
>NZ_PDDM01000058.1:2500-5347 GCF_002914585.1 Pseudanabaena sp. BC1403 | reverse complement strand
TTGACAAACCTTTATAAGCTTGCTACCTTAGTAAAGCGCTGAAGGGAGCGACGAGCGAAAGCGAAGCGAGCCCGACCTGAAAGGGAGTGCCAAGAACCTAGACAACCAAATAGTTTGAAAGCTTTAAGAAACCAATAAACCTCGTCAAAAACATAAAAAAGACTAGATTATTGAGAAATAACTAGCTATCCGACAGGATAAGCGAAAAGCTTAAAAAAGTCAAACCCATCCGAAAGGAAAAAGGCTTTAGAAAAGTAGGAAGAGATTCTGAAAGTATAAAGACACCATGGAGAGTTTGATCCTGGCTCAGGATGAACGCTGGCGGTATGCTTAACACATGCAAGTCGAACGAAGTCTTCGGACTTAGTGGCGGACGGGTGAGTAACGCGTAAGAATCTACCTATAGGTTCGGGACAACAGTTAGAAATGACTGCTAATACCGGATATGCCTTCGGGTGAAAGTTTTAATGCCTGTAGATGAGCTTGCGTTCGATTAGCTAGATGGTGGGGTAACGGCCTACCATGGCGACGATCGATAACTGGTCTGAGAGGATGACCAGTCACACTGGGACTGAGACACGGCCCAGACTCCTACGGGAGGCAGCAGTGGGGAATTTTCCGCAATGGGCGAAAGCCTGACGGAGCAATACCGCGTGAGGGACGAAGGCCTGTGGGTTGTAAACCTCTTTTGTTAGGGAAGATAATGACGGTACCTAACGAATAAGCATCGGCTAACTCCGTGCCAGCAGCCGCGGTAAGACGGAGGATGCAAGCGTTATCCGGAATTATTGGGCGTAAAGCGTACGTAGGCTGCTAATTAAGTCTGTTGTCAAAGCCCGAGGCTCAACCTTGGATCGGCAATGGAAACTGAATAGCTAGAGAGAGATAGGGGCAGGAGGAATTCCAGGTGTAGCGGTGAAATGCGTAGATATCTGGAAGAACACCAGTGGCGAAAGCGTCCTGCTGGATCTCAACTGACGCTGAAGTACGAAAGCTAGGGGAGCGAATGGGATTAGATACCCCAGTAGTCCTAGCCGTAAACGATGGGTACTAGGTGTTGGCCGTATCGACCCGGTCAGTGCCGTAGCTAACGCGTTAAGTACCCCGCCTGGGGAGTACGGTCGCAAGATTGAAACTCAAAGGAATTGACGGGGGCCCGCACAAGCGGTGGAGTATGTGGTTTAATTCGATGCAACGCGAAGAACCTTACCAAGGCTTGACATGTCGTGAATCCTCTTGAAAGGGAGGAGTGCCTTCGGGAGCACGAACACAGGTGGTGCATGGCTGTCGTCAGCTCGTGTCGTGAGATGTTGGGTTAAGTCCCGCAACGAGCGCAACCCTCGTTTTTAGTTGCCATCATTAAGTTGGGCACTCTAGAGAGACTGCCGGTGACAAACCGGAGGAAGGTGGGGATGACGTCAAGTCATCATGCCCCTTACGCCTTGGGCTACACACGTACTACAATGGCCGGGACAAAGAGTTGCGAGCATGCGAATGCAAGCTAATCTCATAAACCCGGTCTTAGTTCAGATTGCAGGCTGCAACTCGCCTGCATGAAGGCGGAATCGCTAGTAATCGCAGGTCAGCATACTGCGGTGAATACGTTCCCGGGCCTTGTACACACCGCCCGTCACACCATGGAAGCTGGTCACGCCCGAAGTCGTTATCTCAACCCGCAAGGGAGGGAGGCGCCTAAGGCAGGGCTGGTGACTGGGGTGAAGTCGTAACAAGGTAGCCGTACCGGAAGGTGCGGCTGGATCACCTCCTTATAGGGAGACCTATTTACTCTTAGACTGAAACAATACAGAATTAAGTCAAGAGTAAGTCATCCCAAGGTCGTTCGAGGAATATTGGAAAGCTTTCAAACTAAGTCAGGTTCTGATTTAGACAACACAAAAGGGCCATTAGCTCAGTTGGTTAGAGCGCACGGCTGATAACCGTGAGGTCACTGGTTCGTGTCCAGTATGGCCCACTTGAGAAATCATTAGCATTCAGCTAAGGACAACTCTGGGGATATAGCTCAGTTGGTAGAGCGCCTGCTTTGCACGCAGGAAGTCAGGAGTTCGAATCTCCTTATCTCCACCAAACTACGAAGAACCAACGAAAGCGAGAGCAAGAGTTTAGCAACTCATCTAGTCAGGCAGAGAGCCAAAAACTAGAGAGACTGCTAAATTCTAGCGAGAGCAAAGAATTTAGAAAGAACCTTGAAAACTGCATAGTAATAGTAATAAGAAGCAAGTAGATCCAAAGTGGAAACACAGAGGTCAAGCTACAAAGGGCTCACGGTGAATACCTAGGCACAAGAAGGCGATGAAGGACGTGGTTACCTACGATAAGCTGCGGGGAGCTGGAAGCAAGCCCTGATCCGCAGGTTTCCGAATGGGGCAACCCTAAATACTGCCCGTTGAATAAAATAGACGGGAAAGAGCGAACTCAGCGAATTGAAACATCTTAGTAGCTGAAGGAAGAGAAAATAAATAATGATTTCCTAAGTAGCGGCGAGCGAACGGGAACCAGCCCAAACCAGTTGGCATGACCGACTGGGGTTATAGGACAGCAACACTGTACAACAGAGATTAGATGAAGTGTTTGGAATGACACGCCAAAGAGAGTGAAAGCCTCGTAATTAAAAATCAAAGTTGGCAAGCTGAATCCTGAGTAGCACGGTACACGAGAAATTCCGTGTGAATTCGCGAGGACCACCTCGTAAGGCTAAATACTCACTTGTGACCGATAGTGAACGAGTACCGCGAGGGAAAGGTGAAAAGAACCCCGGAAGGGGAGTGAAATAGAACATGAAACCGTGAGCTTACAAGCAATGGGAGGACGATTTAACGTCTGACCGTG
>NZ_PDDM01000057.1 GCF_002914585.1 Pseudanabaena sp. BC1403 | reverse complement strand
TCTTCGCTGTAATAACCCAAAATTATTCCTTTTTTCTCTTTGTCTGAGCTTATCCTAATTTGCACAAGTTATTTATTTTTCATTCCTAAGCAGCTTGAAGAATCATTTGATCGGGTAATAGTATCCAAACTCGGAATTGATCTTCATCAGGTGTGATGACTACAGCAACACCTAAGTCTAAAGCTTTCTTACTAGCCGCGATCGCATCATCTAAGATGTCATAGGATTTATCAGCGACAAAAGTTTTTCCTAAGAAGATAATCCCGCGCGCTCTACCAGCGATGGTCATAACTTCAATAGAGCGAGCTTCATTCAGGGAATTGAGAATCATAATTGTTGGAATGTAAAAAGTTTTTTCTATAACATTGAGAATATCTTTGTATAAATATTAGGACTGCAATCACCAGTTCTTGTTCCTGTAATCTTAAGTGTGGTAATTTGCGATCGGCATCACAAATCACGAAATTTAGACCTATGGATAATCCTCAATGCATCAGACCGATTTCCATTTGCTTATTCCGCAAAGACAACAAAATTTTAGTGTCGGAATGCTTTGACTCAATCAAGCAGGACTATTTTTGCCGTCCATTAGGTGGAGGGATAGAGTTTGGAGAAAGCAGCCAAGAAGCGATGTTACGTGAAATTGATGAGGAGATATCTATCGAAGTAGAGAATCTGCACCTGATTAAGGTAATCGAGAATATATTTGTCTACGAAGGCAAACAAGGACATGAAGTTGTGTTTGTCTATGACGCTGAGTTTGTAGATAAGTCTTGGTATGAAAAAGAAGAGCTAACTTGTTATGAAAGCTCTATAAAAACAAAATTTACGGCAAGATGGCTGTCATTGGCAGAAATAAAAAAACAGAATATAAGACTAGTTCCAGAGGATTTAGCAAGTATATTAGCTACATAAAAAAGCAGAGAAATTGCAAGGCAATTTCTCTGCTTTTTTATTATGAAATCGGAATGTTGGGATTTGAACCCAAGACCCCCACTACCCCAAAGTGGTGCGCTACCAAGCTGCGCTACATCCCGTTGCGTTTTTGACGCTTTCCTATCATAGCATGATGGTTAGCAAATTTTACTAGCTAACAAAAAATAAAACCCACAAGAAAGGGGACGCTTTGCGTCCCCTTTCTTGTGGGTTTTATTTGCCCATATTGCGTTTAAGGCGTTCGAGTTCTTCATCCATTTCCCAACGCCGAAAAGTTTCTTCTAACTTATCGTTAGGATCTCGAAAGGGCGGAGTATAGAGATTGTCCCAATTTAAAGGAGTACTAGTTGGTGATTTTGCTTTGGCAGTTTTGGCAGCCTCAGCGACTTTGGCTTGAACTTCTTTGCGCCGCTCTTGGATCTGCACCTGTAGCGTTTGACTATCAGTGGCTCGTTTTTTGACAAGTTCCATCTGCGCCCAGATTTGGTTACCTTGGCGCAAGAGCGCAGCTTCACGTTCTTTAGCTGCACCAGCTAAGTCAGGACGATCAAAGGATTCTGCTTTGACAGTGCGATCGTGCCAGACGCGAATTTCTTCGGCGATTTCCAGAATCCGATCTTGGAGTTTTTTCTCCTCCAGTTTCGAGCTAACTATTAGTTTCGCTATTTCTTCTTCTTGTTGCCGCAATTTATCTTCGAGGATTTGCAACTCAATCTGTGGGTTATTGCGAATAAACTCCTCTAGGCGGGTCTCTAAAAAGCGAGATATATCCTCTATTAACCCCATATACTTTCCTCAGATGTTTTAGGCGCTTTCCAGAAAAATTGTAACCCAATATCAACATTGGCATAGCCAAAACCAAACGAGAATTGCGGCGCTTCGCGCCGCAATTCTCGTTTGGTTTTAGGACTATATTAGAATTTTTGCCCAACAAAGATAGTTTTCGTTTCCTTACCGCGCTTGAGGATGATCTCTTGCTGACTAACACGGGATAAAATCCAGCCTGTATTGTTGATCGCTTTGCCTAGTCCAATAGATTGGACAGAGCCATTTATATCAAGCATTGCGGTAGAGCGATCGCCTAAATCAAGTACACCTATCAATGTATATGATGGCGCAGGTGCAGCAGTAACTTGAGGAGATACGGCATTTGGTCTTGCCATTGTCGCAGAGTTAGCCACATCAATTGAGTTATTTGATGTGGCAGGTGGCAATGCAAGAGGAGAGGGAGAATTACCACTATTGCTTAAAGCAGGAGGTTGATACACAGGCACATACATAGGCTGCTGCAACCCATTCACAAAAGGATTATTTGTCCCCACAGGTAATTGCATATTGCCGACTAGGGGTGCAGCCATAAGGGGCATATTGCTGCCAATGGTGTTATTGGCATTAGTTGCGATCGCGCGATTTTTGTCTACTACTTCCGACAACATCCGCTTTACTTCTTCGCCAAAAGCTTTATTAGTACCATTGTCTTTAGATGAGACCTGAGCAACATTAACTGATTGCCTACCTAGCCAAATTCCATGATTAATTGTCCACATTACTGCGGCAATTAGTGCGGAGCTGCAAGCAAAGACCAGCAAGAGACGATCGATTAGGTTGTATTTGGGAACTACTAGTTCGGGTGGTGTTGGGGGCAGGTTGCTGGTCGGCTCTGGATTCCGCATGATGTAGGGTTGAATCCAGAGCACATCTTGTTTAGAGATGGGTGGTAAAGCAATATCAGCAACATTAAGTTTGGTAATACTGACAGTATCTTTTGATGTTGACAGATCTTTTTCGGAGGTGTCAAGTTTAGGAATTGCTACTATGTCTGAGCTTGAGGCTTGCACAGAAGCATAGGGAGATGATGTTTTGCTTTGCTTGGTTTGTGAATTTTTTTGTCTAAGCGATCGCTGCTTAGTGTAATCAACATGGAGCGTGGATTCGACATCTCCAAACAGATCGTCCATTAAGTTATCAACGTTGTCTGTATAAGCATCAACGTCTTGAGTTACATAAGGCTGCTCTGAGCTATTTGTATATTTATTATCTGTACTCTGCATCATATGTCGATCCTATTCACTCTATTAACCATGCGCTCTTTGCCATACCCGAATTTATAATCAAATTGTGAAGTTTTTAGCGCTATCTTAGCCGAATCACAATACTTTAAACTTGTCTCAGAAAAAATAAGAAAAAATAATACTGGTAAGTGATACCACAGATTGACGCTTAACACCATAGCTTTGAAAGAGATTTTGTAAATCTTTAAACCAAAAAAAATTAAAGGGTCGCATAGCGACCCTTTAATTTTTTGCTATCGGTGGACTCAAAGAGTCCAACAAAACTAGATTCTGACAAGATCAGGATATATGGTTAGCACCTCATCAGTTGTGAGGGTATAGTCCTCAGACTGGGGCTCCCACAGTACCTCTACTGCCAACAGGTTATCCGCAGGCACAGAACCGATCGCTGATAAAGCTGACTGCAAATCTGCGGTAGAACGTAAAGGAGGCAATTTGCTGAGGCTATCACCCGCAACTGCAAGTAAAAGCGTAACCACAATATATTCGCTTGGAGCTTCGAGGTCTAGGCTACCTGCACTAGGCAAAGATGTAGCAGTTTTGCCTTGCAATACCCGACCACTGACGTTACTCAATACTTCTGCATTGAGTTTGCTGCGCTCAGACATCACCAAGCTATTAAACTTTTGCTCAGCAAGGGCAAACTTGGTATTTTCATTGGCACTGCTGACATAGACCCAATATTCTGGATGACGCATCAAGGAGATAGCAGTTTCGCGGGTGACAGTGGCTAAACCTTCAACGGAGGAAGTGTCCGACTCCAGAGCTAGACGAGTTAACTCTTGTTGCAGCGATCGTGCTGAGGAGAGTAGACCAACTTGGATTTTAGCAACACTAACTTTGCTATCCATGCCAGTAATGCCTTCGCCATTACCCCGACCACGGAATGCTTGCATGACTGCACCTGCAACGATCACCAATAGTAAGATCGTAAACAGTCCGCCGCCACCGCCGCCACCCCAAAAAATGAAGGGAATTCCACCGCCATAGTTGTTGTTGTAACTGCTGCCGCTATATCCTGAATTGGATGGCGCAGAACGGCTAGGGGCAGATTTAAAGGAGCTGCCACCCATTCGACCACCTGAGCGTTTGGCAAAAGCTTCGTGAGCACCACCAAATACGATCATCGCAACTAAGGAAACTGCGGCAAGCGATCGCGTCCAGACTTTGACGTGAACTTTAACTTTTTGCATAAATTCTGAGCTAAAAAACTTCATAGATAAAAAGGACATTTCTCAAAGAATTGCTATAGATGTTCTATAGCAATTCTAACCTAGTCAAAGTTTGCAATAAGCTACTAAAACATAAAACCCAAAAAGACAAATTGCCCGCTACGCGGGCAATTTGTCTTTTTGGGTTTTATGCGAAGGTTGCCAGCCAATCCATCACCAGATCGCCTAAACACACATCATCAAGGCGATCAATTTCACGGACACCTGTGGGGCTAGTGACATTGACTTCGGTGAGGTAGCCACCGATGACATCAATACCAACAAACATTAAGCCATCACGCTTTAGGGTTGGGGCAAGTTGAGTGCATATTTCCCGCTCGCGATCGGTAATATTGACTTGAACTGCACTGCCACCCGCCGCCATATTGCCGCGAAACTCTCCTGACTGGGGAACACGATTGACTGCGCCAATTGGTTCGCCATCCAGCAAAATAATCCGCTTATCCCCTTTCTGTGCATCGGGCAGATATTCCTGCACCATCACAGGAGTTTTACCAATATTCGTACTGATTTCGATCATCGAATTCATATTGCGATCGCCCATTTCCAAAAACAAAATCCCCTCGCCGCCTTTACCGCCCAATGGTTTCATGACAGCCTTACCCTCAGCCGCAACAAATTCGCGAATTGTACCTTTATCAGCAGTCACAATCGTCTTAGGAATTGCCTTAGTAAATTGCAGAGCATACATTTTCTCGTTGGCAGCGCGAATACCTTGGGGCGAGTTGAGAACTTTAGTTTTGCTGGCATCAACGTAATCAAGAATATAAGTTGCATAGAGATATTCTGTAGTTACAGGTGGATCGGGACGCATCCACACAAATTGCATATCTTCTAAAGGCTGAAATTTCCCTTCTGCGACTTCATACCAAGGATTTGGAACTTGCCATTTACCATCTACTAGTGGCACAGGATAGATCTTGGTGGATTGCAAAAAAGCCCATGCTTTGCCATCTTTGACACTCAACGTATTCATATTTGTAATAAATACCTCATGCCCCTTGCGACAAGCTGCTTCCATCAGCGCTACGCTAGTGTCATGGGCAGGATCGAGTTTAGCGATCGGATCAATAATAAAGGCAAGTTTCATAGATTCGGTTGATTTTTAGAGCTTTTAACACTCAATCTATCAGTTTTCAAAATTTTTCTACTATTAGGACTTACGTAAATAAACCAAGAACTCAAGTTCTTGGATAAAAGCTCAAGTCCACTGAAGTGGACTACAAAATACTATTAAGGAATGAAAAATAAATAACTTGTGCAAATTAGGATAAGCTCAGACAAAGAGAAAAAAGGAATAATTTTGGGTTATTACAGCGAA
>NZ_PDDM01000056.1 GCF_002914585.1 Pseudanabaena sp. BC1403 | reverse complement strand
GTCATTTGCCGTCGCGTCAATTATTTTTTCTTCTCTCAACCAGCCAAGTTAATTGTCGTCATCGGACAAGTTAGTTGACATTTAACAGTTCTGGAGTGGTACGGAAATGAAAATCACGCCAATGAGTTACCCGTACCCGACCGATTTTTGGGTCTGTAATTTCTATGGTGGTGGCTGCCCCAGCCCAAGTTTCTGGGGCATTCAGTTTGAATTTATGCCCATGTTTACAAGGTGCACCACGACCGCTATAGGCTGGAGGAACTCCCCAAACACAGCGATTAGATGCCAAACGTAGTAATAGATCCGCCTCAATATTCGCTGTTGCTTTCACAAAACTTGCATTCCCATATCCTCGGTCATAGACAGCTAGCGGGCGTACGCTTAACTGCTCTGTGACTTGTTTGAGTTGGAAGGCAGCTTTACTCACAGGAGTCTCGAAACTGGTGATTCGCTCATGTTTTATCGGTAGCGCCCAACTCCCACTTGCTTCGGGAATCCACGCCAACGTGCTGTAGCTTTGTCCTATACCGATACTTTCGTCTTTGCCATGATGGAATCCTCTTTCCTTCAGCGTTTCCGCATCTGGTCGCAACCATACGCTATTATCTCCAGCCAGAAAAGGTTGCTCTTCGGTTGGGATCTCTTGCACCATTAGTTTCATCAACTTTCCTCTTGCTGGTCGGCTATCGCGCAGTCCCTCATAAATACTTGACCATTTTCGCCGAAATAATGGATTCATTGACAGACTCACATACGAGCTAATGCTCGGACTTGTCAGCACGGCATCCATTAATTCAAATACTGCATCTTTTCCTGTCCCAAGGTATTCATATATCGACTTGCGAAATTCTTGTAATTTTTGGAAAATCATTGTAGTCAATGTCAATTTGGTTTATTGATCATTGCTCTTTTGGCAGTTTGTGACATTCACTTCCTGCCTTTCTTTTCTTCTTTTTAGTCTAAAGTCCAGTACTCTGAACTGCATTTGCAAAGGGGATATAAGCTTGTTGTAAGTCATGCCAATCTGCTAAAGCATGATATCCAAAGATTAAGACTCCCAATACACCTGGCAAAATTGTAAATATTGCCAGTACTAAATAACGCATTGATTGAAATTCCATAACTAAGATTTAGTTGAGTAGAATAAAAGCCTAAATGCAAAGAAAAAATTGAATTAATCTTAGGACTTACGCAAATCAACCAAGAACTAAAGTTCTTGGCTCAATGCTCAAGTCAGTTAAAACTGACTAAAGAAAGCCTCAAACCAACCTGTTTCAACTAAGACTTTTATAAATATTAGTAGATTGATTCTAGGAACTGTATAAGGTTTGTGTCTCCACTTTCTTTTACATAGAAAGAAGTTTTAGCGTAGTCCAAAACTGACATTCCTTTGTTATCCCTTAGATTTACATTTGCACCTTTCTCAATTAGTAGTTTAACAATTTGAATATCTCCACTTCTTGCCGCAAACATCAGAGATGTGCATCCATATTGGGTTGTTTGATTTAAATTTGCCCCTGAACTAATCAAAAAATCACATAAATCATAGCCAACTTGAAAAGCTTTAATCCTAAATCCTGTATTGTAATGGCTTGCTATCATAAGTGGACATACACCATCATGATAAGCAGTATTCACGTTAGCACCACTATGTACAAGAGTTTTAGTAACATCCAATACGTAATACTTGTTGTAACTAAAAGCTCTAAATATAGGTTGTCCTAAATTGGGATCTGCTCCAGCTTTGAGTAATACCTGAATAATATCAGCAGAACACCTGTCACATGCTCTCATTAATATAGTGCTGTCTGAATCATCATAAGCATTCACATTTGCGCCTTTGGAAATTGCTTTCACAATTTTTATTTTTGATACATCGCTCCTACGAAGAAGCTCAAAAAGCTCAAGAGTGTCTTTATTCAAAGGTTCTCTTGAGCTTTTTTCTTTTATAGAATCCATAGTTCTTTTTGCTGATTTATGGAAATCTTGATGCGTAAGAGGTAAAAGGAAGTCAAATATATCATCCCTTCCAGCTTGAGCCGCACATTCAAGAGCAAATGTACCCTCTCTTACAATATTCGGATCAGAGCCATAATCAATTAAAAGTCTAACTATCTCTATACTTTGACCTCCTGCTGCATCCATTAGAGGGGTAACAACTCTTTCAACCTTTCTAAAATTTACGTCATCTACCAAGCCTAGCATCAGCGAAACCAGCTCTTGATCTCCAGCCTCTGCAACCTTCCCTAGAAGCGTAATCTCATCTACCCATGCATTGGCATCTACTTCCTTCCCGACAATCATTTCTCGCAACTTCTGCAATGGTTCTAGGCTCTTCGTCTCAATTGCTAGAAAAGCTAGGTTAAAGGCTAAATCGAAAGAATTTCTAAATAATTTAGTCATATTTTCCCATAACATAGAAAAAAAGAGGCGCTTTGCGCCTCTTTTTTATTAGATTTCAAAGCCTGTGGCAGCTTCCTCGATCGCCATTTTGTGCATCACTTTCGCTAGCTCTGCCGCAACTTCAGGACGGGAGAATTCAGGAGGCGGACATTCGCCACGACGGAGCATTTCGCGGACTTTTGTACCAGAGAGATGTACTCGCTCTTCGGGGAGACTGGCACTGGTCTTAGTAGTTGCCATGCCCTGAACCCGTTTGCAATAGAAAGCATGTTCAAACATCAAAGGCGTAATCCCCAGTTCGCCATCTTCAAATTCATAGAAAATATGTTGTGCGTCATAGGTTCCGTAATAGTCGCCGACACCTGCGTGATCGCGCCCGACAATGAAGTGCGTACAACCATAGTTTTTACGAATCAAAGCATGGAAAATCGCTTCGCGGGGGCCAGCATAGCGCATCGCCGCAGGATTAATCGCCAAGGTCACCCGATCTAAGGGGAAATAATGCTCCAGCATGATTTCATAGCAACGCATCCGTACATCGGCGGGCACGTCGTCGCTCTTAGTTGCGCCGACAAGAGGATGCAAGAACAAACCATCGACGATTTCCAGCGCACATTTCTGAATATATTCATGGGCGCGGTGGATCGGGTTACGGGTTTGGAAGCCGACAATTGTACGCCAGCCTTTTTCGATGAATAATTCGCGAGAGTCAACAGGATCAATCTGATAGGTGGGAAATAGAGGATGAGGGCGACGCTCTAACAGCCACACATCGCCAGCCAGATACATATCACCTTGAGCATAGACCACCTTGACCCCAGGGTGACGATCTTCATTAGTGCGGTAGACATGGATCGCTTCCTTGAGTTTGTCGTATTTATATTTTTCGCTTAGTTCTAATACGCCAATAAATATACCGTCAGGATCATTTAGACGCACAAGGCTGCCAACGCTCAGTGTATCTGCAACTTCAGTAGTGACGGGCAAGGTAATCGGAATCGACCAAGGTAAGCCATTGGCGAGACGCATATTTAAAACTACGGACTCATAGTCAGCTTTACCTAAAAAGCCAGTCAATGGGCTAAATCCACCGATCGCAATTAGCTCAAGATCCGACAGCGATCGCTCTGTTAGTTGCACGATTGGTAAGTGGTCAGCTTTGCTATAAAACACTTCTTTTTGTGCTTCAGTTGCCATGCGATTGATCAGTTGACCACCATGCGGTGCGATATTTTTAAGTTGTCGAGCCATGAGTTAGAACTACTACGAAATTGTTAAATTAATGTTAACTTTTTTTGTCTCCAAAATCTAAATTTAAGCATTAATTTAGGAGGTAAACAATTGTTTTTCCTATATTCAGTACAGATTCCTAAAATATCAAAATAGAAGACAAAGCTTTACTCTGTCTTCCATCCATTAAACCTTGTAGTGAAGTATAAGCGATCCCCATTGAGAGAATCTTAAAAGAGATATGCATAACACAAAGAGTAATAGTTTTCTCATGTAGAGTTGAGAAGTCAGAAGTCAAAAAACTTATTAGCGACAGGAATTAATCGTAATTTTATGGTATCAACTCCTCTCAAAATGGCTGACACGGACTCCTTAAACACAGCAATTAGTTGCTATGGTACTGCCCGCTCCACTGTGGCAGGAAGCCCGCTCAGCGCCGAAGAATTGCGGAAAACCGATGCCTACTGGCGAGCTTGCAATTATCTTGCGATCGGAATGATCTATCTACGCGAAAATCCACTTTTGCGCGAACCTCTAAAGCCAGAACATATCAAAAATCGCCTACTCGGACATTGGGGATCGAGTCCTGGCATGAGTTTTGTCTATACGCATTTGAATCGCTTAATTAAGAAATATGACCTGAACGCCATCTTCTTGGCTGGCCCTGGACATGGCGCACCAGGGATTTTAGGCCCTGTATATTTAGAAGGAACCTACTCTGAGGTTTATCACGATATCAGTGAAGATGAAGAGGGAATGAAGCTCTTCTTTAAGCAATTTTCTTTCCCAGGGGGGATTGGCAGTCACTGCACACCTGAAACTCCAGGATCGATCCATGAAGGAGGCGAACTTGGCTATAGCGTTTCCCATGCCTATGGCACTGTATTTGATAATCCCGATTTAATCTCTGTAGTGATGGTCGGTGATGGTGAATCGGAAACTGGGCCCCTCGCAACTGCTTGGCATTCCAACAAGTTTATCAATCCCATCCGTGATGGTGCTGTCTTACCGATTTTGCATCTGAATGGATACAAAATTAACAATCCGACGGTACTATCACGGATTAGCCATGAAGAGCTAGAAAGTCTATTCATTGGCTATGGTTATCAACCTTACTTTGTGGAAGGTTCCGATCCTGAGTCAATGCATCAAGCGATCGCAGCTACACTTGAGCATTGTATTAATGAGATTAAATCGATCCAACAGGAATCTCGTAGTACAGGTATTCCCACAAGGGCAAAGTTCCCAATGATTGTGTTGCGGACTCCTAAGGGCTGGACTGGCCCCAAGGAGGTTGATGGACATAAGGTAGAAGGTTTTTGGCGAGCTCACCAAGTGCCACTATCGGGAATGCAAAATAATCCTGAACATTTGCAAATGTTAGTGGATTGGATGCAGAGCTATAAACCTGATGAATTGTTTGATGCATCTGGCAAGCTGATCCCTGAATTGAAAGATCTTGCACCAAAAGGTGAGCGCCGTATGAGTGCTAATCCAGTTGCAAATGGTGGCTTATTGCGTCGCGCTTTGAGAATGCCCGATTTTCGCGACTATGGGGTGAAAATCAATAAAGCAGGTCAGAGTGAGGCGGAAAACACTAAGCCGCTAGGTGTGTTCTTGCGTGATGTGATGCGCCAAAACATGGATAACTTCCGTGTATTTGGACCTGATGAAAATACATCTAATAAACTGCAAGCGATTTACGAGGTCAGTAAGAAGTTCTGGATTGCGGAATATCTGCCTGAAGATGCTGATGGCGGAGAACTAGCTGTAGATGGTCGAGTGATGGAAATCCTCAGCGAACATACCTTAGAAGGTTGGCTAGAGGGCTATTTGCTGACAGGAAGGCATGGATTCTTTTCCACCTATGAGTCCTTTGTACATGTGATCGACTCGATGATCAACCAGCATTGTAAGTGGTTGGAAATCAGTAAAGATATTGCATGGCGATCGCCGATCGCTTCTCTGAATCTCTTGATCACATCGACGGTCTGGAGACAAGACCACAATGGTTTTACCCATCAAGATCCAGGATTCTTAGATGTGGTTGTGAATAAGAGTGCGGAAGTAACGCGCATTTATTTGCCGCCCGATGTGAATACGCTGCTATCGGTATCTGATCATTGTTTGCGTAGTACCGATTATGTGAATGTGATCGTCTGTGACAAGCAATCCCATTTGCAATACTTGAGTATGGAAGAGGCGGTTAAGCACTGCACCAAAGGTCTAGGCATTTGGGATTGGGCAAGTAATGATCAAGGTGTGGAACCAGATGTGGTGATGGTAGGCTGTGGGGACATTCTCACTCAGGAAGCTTTAGCTGCCACTATTCTGCTATGGGAGCATTTTCCAGAGTTGAAGATTCGCTTTATCAATGTTGTGGATCTGTTCAAGCTACAGCCTGATACCGAACATCCTCACGGTTTAAGCGATCGCGATTTTGATTCGCTATTCACTACTGATAAGCCGATTATTTTCAATTTTCATGGCTATCCTTGGTTGATTCACCGTCTCGCCTATCGCCGCACCAATCACAAAAACCTGCATGTGCGCGGTTACAAGGAGAAGGGTAATATCAATACACCTTTGGAACTTGCGATTAATAACCAAGTTGATCGTTTTAGTTTAGCGATCGATGTAATCGACCGTGTGCCGAAGCTGAAAAACATCGGTTCTCATGCTAAGGAAAATCTGCTTAATCAGCAAATCGAATGTCGTCAATATGCCTACGCGCATGGCATCGATAAACCTGAAATTGTGAACTGGCGTTATCCCCACTAAATAATTTAAAAAAGCCGTGCTTCGCACGGCTTTTTTAAATTATTTGGGTTGAGTTGGATGGCAAAACGTTATATTTAAAGTAAATCATGAGTTTAAAACTGTATCTACTCCGTCATGGAGAAACCGCCTATAGTCGCACTGGTGGCTATTGTGGCGAACTTGACCCAGAGTTAACTGATAATGGTAAAAAAATGGCAGCAGCCTTTGCTGATGCCCATAAAGCGATCGCATGGGATGCGATTATTGTTAGCCCAATGAAACGGACGATCGCCACAGCTACACCTTTATGTGAAGCTGTGGGCATGAAGATGCAATTGAACGATGGAATCAAAGAATTACGTTATGGCAAATGGGAAGGACAAACCAATGAGTTTGTCAAAGAGAACTACAGCGAAGACTATCTGCGTTGGCTAACGGAACCTGCATGGAATCCACCTACAGGTGGCGAGACAGCGGTGCAGCTTGCTAGTCGGGCTTCGTTAGTAGTAGCCGAAATCCAAGAAAAATATACATCAGGCAATGTGTTATTAGTTTCGCATAAGGCAACGATTCGGGTAATTCTCTGTAGTCTATTGGGAATCGATATGGGCAGATATCGCGATCGCATTGATGTTCCTGCTGCTTCGCTGAGCATTGTCCAGTTTGGTTCGCTTGGTCCTAAGCTCACAGTTTTAGGCGATCGCAGTTTTATGGACGATGAATTGCGATCGCTGTCAGGCACTTAGAAAATCGAAATAAAACTATGAAGATACTAGTTCTGAATGCGGGATCGAGTAGCCAAAAAAGTTGTCTGTACGATTTAGAAGATACATTGCCTGATACGCCACCTGTACCAATTTGGGAAGCAAGCATCGACTGGACACATCATGATGGGTTTGCGGAAATAAAGGTTAAGCCACAACATGGGAAAGTTCTAGAAGAAGAGATATCCTCAACGTCTCGTCCTGAGATCATCACTCATATGCTCGAAACTCTGTGGAGTGGGGAATCTCCAGTTCTCCAAAGTCCATCAGAAATAGATATCATCGGTCATCGTGTTGTACATGGTGGAGCAGAATATCGCCAAAGTACGATCATTAATACCGAAGTAAAAGAAGCGATCTCAAAATTAGCAATATTCGCACCAGTACATAATCCTGCCAATTTGGAAGGAATTAATGCTGCCGAAAAGCTATTTGAAAATATTCCACAAGTTGCTGTATTCGACACCGCTTTTCATGCACATTTATCACCTGCGGCCTATACCTATGCGATCCCTACAAAATATACAGAACAAGGGATTCGTCGCTATGGCTTTCATGGCATTAGTCATCAATATTGTTGCGATCGCGCCGCCCAAATCCTCAATCGCAATATCGAAGACTTACGTCTGATTACCTGTCATTTGGGAAATGGATGTTCGCTCGCCGCCATTCGTAATGGTCAAAGTATTGACACGACCATGGGATTTACTCCCCTCGAAGGTTTAGTAATGGGCAGTCGTTCTGGTTCCATTGATGCAGGAATTCTCATTCATTTGTTGCGTCAACCTGATATGGATGTAGAGAAACTCGATCGCATACTTAATCGCGAATCAGGTTTGTTAGGAGTTTCAGGGATTTCAGCGGATCTGCGTCCAATTATTAAGGCGATCGCTGAAGGTAACACGCAAGCGCAATTAGCCTTTGATGTATATGTGCATAGCTTGCGATCGCATATCGGCTCAATGTTAGCCAGTCTCGGCGGCTTAGATGCCTTAGTATTCACCGCAGGCGTTGGCGAAAATGCTCCTTTAGTTAGAGAGATGGCTTGTACAGGATTTGAGTTTTTAGGGCTGAAACTGGATTTAGTTAAGAATAATCAGAGATTGATGGATGTAGATATTGCTACGCCTGATTCAGCAGTGCGAGTTTTAGTAATCCATACACAAGAAGACTGGGAAATCGCTCGTGAATGTTGGCATCTAAAATAAAAAAGAGGTCGCATTGCGACCTCTTTTTTATTTACCGCTTATTTTGGCTTTGTAACCTAAGCTAAGCAAAATCTGCAAGATTTTTTGACTGCAATCGCCTTGAATCTCGATCGCTTGATCTTTCGATGTGCCACCAGTGCCGCATTGATTTTTTAACTGCTTAGTCAGCTTTGCCAAATTCTCAGGTGTAGTCTGAAATCCTGTCACCTCAGTTACGGTCTTGCCGCCCTTACCTCTGCGTGTTACTTGAATCCGAGGATTTTGTTGCTGCGGCGGTAAATCAACCACATTATTTTCTGAATCATCTTCCTCAGGTACACCAAACTCACGATAAACTACACGATTTTTTGTCATAGCTCTAACTAATCGTTAATAAAACCCAATAATTTTATTGAGAGGGTGGCTTTGCCACCCTCTCAATAAAATTATTATTCCACCCATGCCGATCGCCATGCTAATTCTGCTTCGGCGATCGTCTTTTGGGAATGAAAAATAAATAACTTATGCATTTCAGTTATTTTGAGGAATGGCTCTATAATTCCATTTAGGAAGATATTCATCAAAAATGA
>NZ_PDDM01000055.1 GCF_002914585.1 Pseudanabaena sp. BC1403 | reverse complement strand
TTCGCTGTAATAACCCAAAATTATTCCTTTTTTCTCTTTGTCTGAGCTTATCCTAATTTGCACAAGTTATTTATTTTTCATTCCTTATCAGCGTCAACAGGCGATCGCAGAACGGCGAAAAAGACTACTAGCGATTCAAACTCAATTGGATGAACAACAGGAGCAGTTAGATCGCGAATCCAGCGCGATTATGATGGATATTAAGGCTGTGGGATTGACTGACAACAATTCTGAAGAAATTAATCTAGCAGTAAATACCTATCAAGAACATCACGAGTTGGGGATTTTGCAAGAGCAGTACGTCAAACTCAAGTCCCAACTGGCACTTCTAGATAAGAAGTTGGCAGATCGTTATGGCGATCGCTATCAAGAGATTAAGCAGCAATGGGAAAAAGCAAAAACTTGGTATAACCAGAAAAAAGTTGAGGCTGATGCGAGTGGAGTCATTCCTTTGCAACAGAAACAAATAGAAATTGAGAAAAATATAGGCGAGCTTGGTTCAGTGGCTGCCCGTAAAGAGGAACAGATCAAGCAGGGCTTCAAAGAAATTTGGAAAAGCAAAGATTCTGTCATTAAGCGCTAATTCCCAAACTATACAGTTTATTTAAAGAGTAATCAACTATGAAACTAATTCAACTTATTCTAGGCGTTCTTCTTCCACCAGTTGGCGTTTTTCTTGCCTTCGGAATTAGCACCACTTTATTAATCAATATTGGGCTAACTCTACTAGGGTGGGTTCCTGGCATTATTCACGCTGTTTGGGCGATCTCTAAACAGCAAGAGCAACAGGCAATTAATTAGATTTATTCAGTTCGCTCTATTTGAATAGCACTTTGTATTTTTCACGATCGTGTTTCATCAAAAATTACTATTACTCTAGGTTAAAGAATATGATTGGATACTTTGTGACCATATTGGCGACTGCTTTAGGGCTTCTCGTTGTTGATATAGTTGTTCCTGGCGTAGACATTGCCAACTTTCCTGCCGCATTATTAGCAGCGGTAATCATTGGTTTTGTCAATGCATTCATTAGACCAGTTTTGCAAGTCTTATCCCTACCCCTCACTTTCATTACGCTAGGATTATTTTCATTCGTCCTCAATGGAATATTGCTATGGTTGGCATCAATTATTGTTCCAGGATTTACGATGAATGGTTTCTTAGCATTTATCCTAGCTCCCATCGTTCTATCTTTTTGTAGTACTTTCCTAAATAAATACTTTGCTGAGAAAGGAGTTGGTCTTGAAAGAAAAAGATAAACGGCTTAAAGCGCTGCCTATTCTAATTACGATTATGGAAACTCAGATGAACTTTTTTCGCCAAGCACGAACAACAATAGTAGCGATCGCACTAATGCTGGTTTTAACCTTTACAACTGCTTGCGGATCTGCTCAAACTCAATCTTCTAATCTAGTAAAACTCAATCAGAGTTCAGATTACAGTCAAATAGCGCGAGGCAATTCAGCCGCAGGGCAAGATTTTGGCAATTGGGTTGTACAAACTAGTAAAGGCTTAATTATGGATGCTTATGTGCGCGACAGTAATAAATTAGGGGTCGTAATTTCATCTCAAGTTCTACCCACAGATGTAAAGTCCCTAACTCAATCATTAACCCAAGGCTTTCGGAATACTTTCCCCAATCAAGATTTAACCGTTTTGATCTATGCCCCTGACAAAAAGTTAGTTTTGACTGCTCGCTATGACTATCAATCTAAACAAATTGATTATCAGCAAGCAAGCTAATGCAGCATGATCCACCCAGATTTTTATCGAGATAACCATGAGTAATCAAACCCTAACAATTTCCAACTTCGATGATAATTACTGGCGACAGAATTATAGTTCTCGTCAGTATATTGAAAAAGAAGCTAACTATGAAGACTATCAATTAGCCTATCAAACGGGACAAGAAGGTTGCGATCGCTATCTTGGCAAAAGCTTTGATGAAGCAGAAACCGAACTCAAGCGAGATTATGAAGCTCTCTTAGTCCAAAAGAGTGGAACAGGACTAGATTGGAATAAAGTCAAAGAGGCAGTTCGTGATGCTTGGGATCAAGCAGGAACTACTTAATTTTAAAGGCAGTCCAAGGCGGCGCGAAGCGCCGCCTTGGACGCATAATTTATTTGTTTTTAATGGAGTTCTAAATAGCTATGCCAAATACTAGTGATGAATATAAGCGCCAAGTCATGAAAGATTTAGAAGGAGGGAATAAAGAAACCCTACCTGATGAGTCAGAAAATTTTGAGGATTTTGACAACTTTGCTCAAAGGTCTTCCCGTGAGGAACGCCGTAATTTATTTAGTGATTTTTTCCAACCCGATCGCATTTCTTCGGCACAAATGGAACCAGAATTGCAACAAGCGATCGCAAAGATTCAGCCAAATCAGCGCGATGACGTAGCTAGAGAGTTATTTAGCCAGCTTAAAAAGAGAGGACTAGGTAATCGAGAGCTAGAAAAACAATTAGGTTTATCTAGTCACGATCCTAATCGCATGAAATCTGATGATGTCGCCAAATTAGCAGGGTTTGCTTATCATTCGCATCCTGACATTTTCCATGAAGTTTTAGCTGATCAACCTGCACTGGTAAAGTTCCTAAGCAATCCTCTTGTGGGCGCAGTTGTAGGGGCGATCGCCTCAAAATGGATTGGTCATAAATGAATCATCCCACCGCCAGCAGACAGAGTATTAAATTCTTTTTACTAAAATATACTCACATAGCAGAGTGGTGAGTTGTATACCATTTTTAAAAAATTACGATTTATGTTGTATTTAATCAATTCATTCAGGACATCAAAGATTTGCTTGTCAGAGTAATCAAAGATGTCGAGGATTTTGAGTTTGCACTACATCAAGGGTTCAGGTCGTTATGGTGAAAAGGGATATTGTTATGATCGAAGCACCTCAACCTGCTCAAAGTTCTAGACTGTTGAAAGAAGATCGCATGGAAGAAGAACGGATGCGTGATATTTCTCTGTTATTGACCTGTTTGGTTCAACGGGAAGAAGCTTCCGTAAAGCTAATTTTGGATTGCCTTTACGATATAGGCTCCAAAAATATCATTAATAAAAAATTTCGCTATCCTCCCTTCAATAAATTTATGAAAGCGATCGCGAGAATGTCTAAACCCGCATTTAAGTATTATGCTCTCCGTTGGTTTAAGAAAAACTGCCCCACATTAATTGCTGATTGGCTCCACTCAAAGGTTACATTTTAGGACTCTATCTATCAAGGGGATTAAGTACGGGCATAGCAACGATTCGTGTAAAACTATATCACGGCAGGCTTAAAAGCAATATATTGCAGTGCTTTCAGTGATTAATTTTAAAAAGGCACTTGAACCTTTTTACATCTCATCTAAAACGATATTTTTTGCACCATTTAAGAGATCTAAAGACTTGTGGTCAATGCTTTTAGAGAATCAGCATTTGGAACAATATAAGCATCGTAATTGTGTAACTTGGCGTGATCGATTGAACGGAATCAGTCGATTTGTTCCTAAAAATCGCTTGCAGGTTTAGCTCCAAAGAAAAATAGCAGATCCCCAACTTAATCCCGCCCCAAACCTGCGATCGCAATCAGAGGAATTTGAGTAGCATTGGAAAGAAAAAGTGCTATTGACAAGCTTGTTACAATCGCGCCTCTCTCTAATTCCTATAACGGGAGCAAGAGTTTCAACAGTTGATTGAAAGATATTTTGCAAACACACCAAGGAAACTTAAGGTTTTCAGAAACGACACACGTTAACAACACAACCTAAAACATCCTTTGGGGTTAATATCGAAGGATGTCTTGCCTATTCAAAACGGTTCAATGACTCAAAACAAAATTTAAGCCAGTCACAGAGGCGATCCTTGAATGCCTACAATGTAACTGGCTTTTAATTTTTATATGTTATGCGCTGCCTTACTACTTAGTTCATCTATTGTTAATGAATCCTAGTGTTGGAAGCGATTTTTTGTTGTTATTAACATTACTCAGTTTTTTATGATGTGTCTTCCATCTAAGTACATAATCGCCTCTGTATCTTGATGAATATCTAAATACCAATAGGGTTAGGTAGCAAGGAGTAGGTCTAAATACTGCCGCTGCGCTATACCCTTACCCATACCGCTATCGAAATGAAGGAATCGTTGTCATACCTCACAATACTAAATTTGAGCCCCCATTAGATATGTTCAAGAAGAATAAATTTATGCAAATTATTTTGCTCCTAATTGGAACAGGACTATTATTTCTTGCCGTTTCAGGCTCTTTCGCGGTAATCAACAATTTACTAGAAGGCTATCAAAGTCAAAGTTGGACAAGCGTTAACGGAAAGATTATCAGTTCCAATATTAATTCATCAAAAACAAAAAATGGATATTCGTATACTCCTGAGGTAGTCTATGAATATTCTGTGGTTCAAAATGTCTATACGAATAAAACCATTGCATTCTATTTTGAAAGTACCGATAGCAATAATGCTGGAGCTAGGGTTTCAAAATATTTGACTGGTAGTCATGTAAAAGTCTTTTACAACCCAAATTCACCAAGCATCTCTTGTCTTGAGCCGGGCTTTTTTCTGTGGGAAAACCTAGGGGTATGGATAATCTCCATTTTTATGGGAGGAATAGGTTTCTTGTCTCTTGCTATTCTGTACTCAGGATTTGTGGCAAAAAACTAGCTTTCTGATAGGGGGTAAGTAGCATTGGAACGAAAAGTGGGTTAAGGATTTCTGAACAACTTGAAATCTTCTTTTGATAAAGGTTTGAGGCAAGAAGTTGTTTTTTGCTATAAGCACTCGAAAAAGGGGATTAAGAAATTGAAAGTTCATTGCGGAGCACGTACAGATTACTCAAAATACGTAATAAACACTTTTTTGATTGATCGGAAACCATTAACCTACTTTTTCGTGCCAATACTACTCAACCCAACTATTGCAGCTTTTCCGATGCCTTTAGAAAAGCCCGTTTCGCCGCAATCTTATTCTTACGATTGGTATAACGCCTAAAACTCCTAACATCTCGATGTCTAGTCAACTCCATCGCCAAAGATGGATCTAACTCATACTTCACAATCAAATTCGTCGCAAACGTATGTCTACCCCGATGAGAATGCAAATCAATCCCCGTCTTCTCAGCCAAATCATCCATCACATGTCGAATTCCCCAATAAGTCAAGCGCTTACCCTGACTGCGATTAGAGCAAGACACAAACAAAGGACTTTCAGTCGATAACTCTCCTTCTTTCTCCATCCTCCAATCCAAAAAAGCATCCAAATCTTGAATACCCAACTTCGTCAAAGGCACTTCCCCCTTACTATCCCACTTCGCTTCTTTGATCGCCAATTCCCCATTCACATAATCCTCAATATTGAGACGACAAACCTCCTCCGCCCTCAACCCATGCAACAACACCGAAAACAAAGCCCGATCGCGTAACATCATTTTACTTAAGGCGATCGCTTCATAAATCCGCAGCACCTCTTCATCCTCCAAATCCTTTGCCACAGGATCGGGCAAGCGCTCCTGCTGAATGCCAATTGTTGGATCGGCAACTACATATTCCGAGAGCAACATCCACCGATAAAACGACTTCAGAGTCCGCAGCACCCGATTTACCGAACTCAAAGCCAACTCACGTTCCTTCAGCAAAAAAGTTTTAAATTGCGTCACTTTGCGACGACTCACATCCACCCAAGCCAGATCGCACCAATCTATAAATATCCGCAAGTCCGCTTGATAAGCTTTACGGCTTTTCGGTTGCAAAGACCTCGATGCTAAAAACTCATCAACCCTCGCTTGGCGCAAGTCTGTAGTAGCGAACGCTTTGGGCGGTTCGCTGTAAACAACTAAAATTGGCTCTGGAATTGGCATATCAGCTTGTATTGGATTATTTATCTAGCCACGTATCACAATAATCTCTCGCCATGCGGGGCTAATGACCTTCTCAGTCGTAGTGAGATCGCTTATCGGCGGCAAACACTTTCGGCGATCAAATATCAAACTTATTCTAATGCTTGCAAAAACTGGCAGAAGTTCTCTATGTCTCTAACTAATAGTGTGTAACTTGTCATAAGCTTATCCGTTAGATCAGCAATTCGATTACTTTCTAATTCAAATCCATAGCGATGAATAGCGACATGCCGAAACCCACGATATTCATTTAAATTGTGTAGAGTATCACTAAGAATCACAGGAGGTCTTGTATGTGGAATCTCCAGCGACATCTGTTCTAAAAGTAGCTTGTGAGAACTCGAACCTGTCGGCAAGTTGTTTTCCACTTCCTTGGCAATATCTTCAAAAATGCGTTCAACACCCATATAAAAATTTTGAAGACTAAAAGCAGTTGCATACCAATAGTCATCATCTGCTGTTGTTTTTGCTTTTTGAGCTTGTGAGAGGGCTAATTGCACAGTTGTGGCAACTTTGGTTAGCTCGTTGTTCAGTCTCGCTATCAGGACGTTATAACGATTCATAATTCTATGCCTTGAGCGATCGCCTCAACAATGTAATCAGACGCATTTTCTGCCTCGATGAGATCGATCGCAAATTCACTAAGACCTTGTAGTTTACCAACTGCTTGGAAATAGTCAGATTTTGATAAGTTCCATACTGCAAGATCTATATCTGAGTTCTCATGAATTTTAGGTTGCAGCATTGACCCAAATAGTACTACTCTTGTGGCACTAAACTTTTGACGTAGAATTCTTGCAGCTTGTTTAGCAGTTTCAATACCACGACTTTGCAAGTGTCTGAGACTTTCTTGCCTTGCTTGTTCCCTTTTTCTCGCTGCGAGAATGTAGCCATACATTTTGTCAGTATCAACAACATTTTTGCTTTCTGCCTTTCTCTCAGTTGTAGAAGAGAACAAAATGTGAGAGGAATGTTTATTACTATTCATAATTATCTCCTCTAAGCCAGCAACGAATTTTATATAGGATTAAATATACAGCACAAGGCACTAAGTAAGCTTGATCGATCCACACAGAAGATACTATTGTTTCAAATAATACGATCTAAATACCGAAAAAATCTATGTCTACGAGAGCGATAATTGGCAAACAAATTGATGATGACTCTTATTTATCCGTGTATTTACATCGTGACGGCTATGCTGATTATTCAGGGGTACTCTTGCAAACACATTATGCAACAACAGAGCAAGTTGATCAGCTTCTAGCTTTAGGTAACATGAGTGTGCTGGGAATCTCGATCAACAATTGCTTATTTTATAACCGCGATACCCAAGAATCATGGGGAACAGCAAAACCAATACTCAGAAATCTACAAGAGATTTGTTCCGAAGAGTGGGTATATATTTGGGATGGGACTCAATGGCTGGGCAGTGAATCTAGCTCGTTTAATCTTATTCCCATCCAAGAACTATTGGTATCCCAGTTTAGCTAAACCTCTGCATCCTAGTTTTTTATCTACATACTCATGACAGAACAATTATCAAAATTAGCTTTAGTGTAGAGGATGAGAGAAAGATGCCTAGAAAAAAGCCTAAAGGATTTGCAGGAGAAAAATCTAAGCATAACCAAGAAATGCAGAAATCAGATCAAGGCGACAATACAAAAGGCAATAACCCGCCATTCTGGGTTGAGCTTTTCGTTAATGTCATGATGATATCCAAACTCATTTCGGCGATCGCAACATCAATTTTTCGTAAACCTAAGAGTAAATAAATCCTTAGCTAACGGGCAAATACCCCTTCAATATATCGCAACACGCTAAACAAAGTCCTGAAACCTCGAAAACACGTTGACTGTACTGAGTATAAATACTTATTCATATAAATTTAATGGCAAATAAGTATTGATTATTTGCTCTAAGATGTTTCTGTGACAAGTTTGAGTTTAGATCGTGGAAATGACTTTTTTTGTGATTATGACCATAAGTTTGCCGCAGCGGCAAACTTATGGTATCAAGACTAGTAGTCTACCAAGCTAAATTTGCCTAGTATATTTAATTTCCAGTAAACTGGCTCAAACCCTAGGAGGAAATATGAGCCATAAGAAGTATATCGTGAACTTAACAGAAGAAGAAGTTAAAGAATTGGAGACAATGATCAAAACAGGGAAGCACTCCGCACGGAAGCTTACCCATGCCCGAATTTTATTGCAGACACATGAAGGCAAAAGCGACCTTAGTATTGCGGAAAACCTGAGGGTGAACATATCTACAGTAGAACGCACAAGAGAGAAATTTGTAGAGTCTGTGAATTTAGAAGAAGCGCTGAAAGCTCGTCCTCACCCACCGAAGCCGAGAAAACTTAATATCAACGCCGAAGCATTCTTAATCGCTACGGCTTGTGCCGATGCGCCAGAAGGACGTGCAAAATGGACGATGCAACTACTAGCCGACCGATTAGTCGAGATGCAGATAGTGGAGTCAATTTCTGATGAAACAGTGAGAAAAACGCTGAAAAAAACGAGATTAAGCCTTGGCTGAAAGAGCAATGGTGTATTCCTGAGGTAGATGCCAAGTATGTTTGGCGGATGGAAGATTTATTGGACTTGTATGCCGAGCCATATGACCAAAAGCGTCCAGTGATTTGCTTTGATGAACGTCCTTGCCCATTGATTGAAGAAGTTCGCACCCCTATATCAGCTAAATCTGGACAATTAGAGCGTTATGACTTCGAGTACAAACGTAATGGTGTGGTTAATTTATTTGGCTTCTTTGAACCTTTAGCCGCATGGCGACACATGGAAGTAACAGACCAACGCACTAAAGTAGATTTTGCCCATCAGATGAAAGCTTTAGTGGACATTCATCGTCCCGATGCCGAGCTTATTCGAGTAGTACTGGATAATCTCAACACGCATCATCCTGCCACTCTCTACGAAAATTTCTCGCCTGAGGAAGCCAACCGAATCCTCAAAAAACTTGAATTTCATTACACTCCCAAACATGCTAGTTGGCTCAATCAAGTTGAGATTGAATTCTCTGTGTTATCTCGTCAGTGTCTTGACCGTCGCATCGCTACAAAAGAGGAGTTGTCAGAGCATATTATCATTTGGAAAGACCAGCGTAATGCTCAGAAAGTTACAGTTAACTGGCGCTGTTAAATGTCAACTAACTTGTCCGATGACGACAATTAACTTGGCTGGTTGAGAGAAGAAAAAATAATTGACGCGACGGCAAATGAC
>NZ_PDDM01000054.1 GCF_002914585.1 Pseudanabaena sp. BC1403 | reverse complement strand
TCTGATATTGCTGTTTCATTTGTTACGGTTTCATCTCCTGATTAATATCTAATTTACCTTCCCCTACCCTTTTTATGCAACAACGCCCATAGACATTATAAATAAAAAGGGGCAAGGTATCTCTGATGCAAAGATGAACAGAATTAGAGAATGTATTATGAATAGCTCTGATAAAGCATTACAAATTTTAAAGCAAGTTCCAATTCACTCTGAAAATAATACACCTACAAGAGTCTATATTCCTGTTTTACGAGGCTTACGCCCAATCGATGCAGAGCGCTCGGATTTATATGCAGAGCAAACAAAAAAAGATTATTTTTCTACTGACATTAGTTCTCCGCCTGAAGTATTTACGGGACTGTCACTTTACGACGATATTATGGCAATGTTACTGGGAAATAATAAGCAAAGGAAAAAAATTGCTGAATATCAAGAATTTATTACTAAAATATTCTTTGAGAATAAGCCTGTCACACTAATTCCTAGCCTAGAAGAAAAAGCAGTTATTGTAAAAATAGGCAATGAAAAAGAGCGTCCT
The DNA here is from genome assembly GCF_002914585.1 of Pseudanabaena sp. BC1403. Taxonomy (NCBI): domain Bacteria; kingdom Bacillati; phylum Cyanobacteriota; class Cyanophyceae; order Pseudanabaenales; family Pseudanabaenaceae; genus Pseudanabaena; species Pseudanabaena sp. BC1403. Next base: position 9,110 of record NZ_PDDM01000054.1, on the reverse strand, counting down.
ATTTTCCATTTAGGTGATGGGATTCAGTCAGCTATTATAATGTCTTTTCTTCCATTTATCAGAGAAGAACCAACTTTCTTCTTCATTGAAGAGCCTGAAATATATTTGCATCCTGGACTACAGCGAAAGATTCTTGACTTTTTTGCTGCACAAAGTAGACATACATTTTTTCTAACCACCCACTCTAATCATTTTCTTGATTTAACTATTGATGTTAAAGATGTCAGTATATTTACATTTCGCAAGAAATTATCTCAAGAAGAAGAAACCGATGAGCAAACACCAACCTTTATAGTGGAATCCGTTGAAAGTGGAAATAGTAGCTCATTGGAATTATTAGGAGTGAGAAATTCTTCTGTATTTCTTGTCAATGCAACAATCTGGGTTGAAGGTATTACGGACAGATGGTATCTTCGCAAAATGCTTAATTCCTATATGGAATACCTAAAAGAGGATGGCTCTTTAAGTTTGACATTAGAGGAAGATGTCCATTACTCATTTGTTGAGTATGGAGGAAATAATATTACTCATTGGTCATTTTTAGATAATGAAGAGCATCCTATTGAAATTGATCGACTTTGTGCAAAAGCTTTAGTCATAGTAGATAAAGATGGAGATACAAAACTTGCCCGTAAAGACAAACTTAATAGGCTTCTTGGTAAACGATTGGTTGTTTTACCTGCTAGAGAGATAGAAAATCTTCTTCCTTATAATGTTATTAAAGAAGTCATTCTTGAATATGAAAAGAATCCAAACCTACAACTTCCAGATAAATCTTATAGCTCATATCAAAATCATTATTTAGGAACATTTATCGAGGAGCAAGTTTTTAAGGATCAACCTTATTCCCGTAAAGGAGGCTATAAACACTGTTCAGGCTCTACGAAAAAGATAGCGGGAACTATAAGCAACAAACCCAGTTTCTGTAATAAAGCCCTACCCAAAATCCGCTACCAAGATCTTCCTCGGTCTACACAAGAAGTAATTCAGAAAATTTATAAGTTCATCAAAGATCAAAATTCGTAAAAATAAGGGCTGATAGACTACGAAGAGATCTCCCTTAATTTTCTGAAAGCTCAAATAGCGATTATTAACTAAAATCTCGTTTTAAGTAACTGTCAAGCTTTGCAGAGCGATTAGATACTGATGATTTAGGCGATCCGTCCAGTAAATGTAGTGATAGGCGATATAAAATATAAACATGATAAGAGGATGAGCATCATGGCGATCGCATTTGATGCTTAAAACAAAAAAAAGTTATGAAACAAGAAGAACTTCTAAACCGAATCTCGATTAACCCTAATATCTGTTTTGGAAAACCCTGTATTCGCGGACATCGCATCTGGGTATCCCTAATTCTCGACTTTCTCGCCAGTGGTACTAGCATCCCTGAACTACTAGAAGAATATCCCCAACTGCAACCAGAAGACATTTATGCTTGCATTGCCTATGGAGAAGCGAGCATTACAGCGGGAGAATATCACGGGAAATCTTTGGATCATTTAGCGTGGGCTCATCCGCATTTATCAACCAACTAAAGAGTAAAAATAATTGCGATCACTTTGGGATGTAGTGAGCAATATAAAATATAGCGCTTTGTGCTGCCATAAAACCCAGTGAAATTTAAAAAATTTCACTGGGTTTTACGATAGAAAAAGAATTGGCTAAATAAATTTGCGATCGCTATTGCATTCTTGTAGTACGTGTAGTATAAATGTAGTGCAGCGTAGTTCAAGCGCGTAGAACGCCTAACCTGATTGATACTACAAGTACTACTCAAGTAGTTGTGTAGCAATTGGGAAAGGAGATGCAGCCTCGCGAACTGCTGAATTCCTTTATGCAATGACTTGCCTATCTGGGCTGAAGCATTCAGGGTTATTGCTACCAGATAGGTGCTGCTTGTTCGTAAGTGGCATCTATCACCAAACCAAAACTCTCATTTTAAATTTTGCCATAGGCAAAATTTAAATTCGCTAAATATTGACGGGTAGCTCAGTGGTAGAGCATTGAAAACATCCTTTTTCGTCACTTACCTGCAAAGGTCGCAGATTTAGGGTTATCGCCTGAAACGCCAAGTGTCGGGGGTTCGAGTCCCTCTCCGTCAATTGGGAGTTTGATTTTGAGTAATGTTTTGGAGAGATAGTTATGCGATCGCAATCGAAACTTCTCTTTGCCCTAGATTACTATGTGGCGCTTTGCGCCATGTAGTAATTAAAGGGACGAATTGGCTAGGGTTATCGCTTTGGTTGCATCACCTCCATGAGGTGATTGGGTTCAATCCCCAAAATCCCTTCCTAAACTAGATGTTTTGCCTGCTGGTTGCCATCTCTCCTTAATAAAGTCCAAAATCAAAATTCCAATCTTGGGGTGGATAGTTCAACTGGTAGAACGCACTTTTGCCCGTAAGGGACGCAGACTTTAAGGTTATCGCTTCTAACGATCTCCCCCTTTATGTCGCGAGATGTGGGTTCGAGTCCCATTCCACCCCCTCTAAAAGTTTTTAGTTGTTAGCGCTTAGCTGTTAGCGATTAGCTTTTAGTTGTTCAAATTCTCGGCAGGTGGCGAAAATTGGTAAACGCACTTGACAAATATCCTTTATAGAAACCCTTGTCTGCAAAGACCGAACTGTAGAGGGTTATCGGGATCAAATAATCGAAAGATTTTGTAGGTTCGAGTCCTACCCTGCCGATTCCTTCTCTTTGGTCGAGGCGAAGGAAGTTCTCTTTAACTTTTCCCTGACGGGACGGAGAATGTCATGTCTTATAAATTTTTATTCCAGAAACCCAAAGGTACACCTCAAACTCAAGCGATCGCAGGTCGTGAAGCCGAAATGATCCAAGGGCGATCGGGTGGCTTTGCCTTTGATGCGGTTATCTGGCGCATGTTGCGGCGTTGCTTGCTGATTGGTACGGCTCAAAGCACCTACTACGCTGGCAAGCACGAACTGTCCGCCGATTTCATCGATACGGTGCAGAAATGTGTCGCCGCAGATGCCGATCGCGTGGCGAGCGAAATTCTCTATGCTAGCGATGGTCGGGCGGTAAATAACAGCGCTCCCATTCTGGCTCTAGTCTTGCTATCGATGGGCGACAGCCAAGCGGCGAAACGGAACTTTATGGAAATATTTCCCCAAGTTGTCCGCACGGGTAGCCACTTCTATGAATGGATGAACTACACCAAGTCCATGCGTGGCTTCGGTAAAGTCATTCGTGAAAGCGGTAAGGCATGGCTCTCCAATCCCGACACCAAGGCGCTAGCCTACCAGTTGCTGAAGTATCAACAACGGCAAGGTTTCTCGCACCGTGATGCGTTGCGTTTGTTTCATGTCAAGCCTGAAACCGACGATCAACAAGCGCTCTATCAATGGGTAATCAAGGGTTGGGATGAACTTCCTTCGCAAATTCCATCGGATGCGCTGGCGCAAATCTGGTGGTATGAATGGCTAAAGCGTCACCCTGACAAGACCCATGAAGCGATCGCGAAAGGTAAACTCACCCATGAAATGGCGGCTCCCATTGGACAGATGGATGTGCGTGCGTGGCAGTTGCTCTTTAACGAAATGCCCATCGGTGCGCTATTGCGGAACCTTGGTTCTTTGACGGAACTTGGTGTCTTGACTACAAAGAATAAGGACAACTTGAAGCGTGTTGCCAATGTGTTGAACAATCGCGATCGCTTGAAGAAGGGACGCATTCACCCCATTGATGTTTTGAAAGCTCTCAAAACCTATCAGTCGGGTGGTGCGCTCGGACGTAGCCAAAAGACTTGGCAACCTATTCCGCGCATTGTCGATATTCTGGAAACTGCTCTGGAAATGTCCTTCGATGCGATCGCGCCTACGGGTGCGACTTTCCTCCATGCGATCGATGTGTCGGGTTCGATGTCTTACTACACCGTTAGTTCTATTGGCTTGACATGCTGCGAAATTGCGGCAACGATGGCTTTGGCAACGGTGAAGGCGGAAACCAACTACGCGATCCGTGGATTTGCGACCGACTTCCGCGATTTGGGAATCACCAAAAAGGATTCCTTCACATCGGCAATGCAAAAGGCAACGAACCAAAACTTCGGTGGTACGGATGCATCGGTGGCTTACGATTGGGCGATTAAGAATAAGTTCTATGCGGATGTGTTCTGCTTCTGGACTGATTCCGAATCTTGGGCAGGTCGTCGTCATCCTAGCGAAGCCTTGGCAGAATATCGCCGCAAGGTGAACGCTAATGCGAAGGCAATCTATGTGACCTTGGCTCCCTACAAGCTCTCGCTAGTCGATCCCAAAGATCCTAATTCTTGGGATATGGGAGGTTTCGATCCTGCAATGCCCCGTGCAATCCAAATGGTAGCAATGGGTGAAGTCTAAAAAAAGGAGTCGCAAAGCGACTCCTTTTTTATTAGGCAACCTCGGCTGGTTCCCTTGTTTCTAATGAAAGCCCACCAGCACGGATTCCTTCCATTTCCTCTAACACCTGCAAGTATCTGCCTGTAATAATTCTCGCGCCACGGCGATGGGTAAAATAGTTCCATCCCCATTGAACCATCACAAGAAGCTTATTATCAAATTCAATCAGATAATAAACATGCACAAACGTCCAAATAAACCATGCTAACCAACCCTTCAAACGGATAAACTTAAAGTCCACAACCGCTTCATGGCGACCAATTACAGCTAGGCTACCAAAATCCCAATACTTGAATTTTGAGGGTTCCTTTTCTTTTACCTTCGCCTCAATATGATGCGCGACATATTCGCCCTGCTGCATCGCCACAGGTGCAACCCCCGGCAGTGGGCGATCGCCTTGGTGGGGATAGTTCGCCAAGTCACCAATCACATATACATTGGGATAATTTGCGATCGACATATCAGGCTGGACGATTACCCGACCAACTCGGTCTAGTTCCGCATTTAGGCGATCGCCTAATACTTGACCCATCGGGGAAGCCTTTACACCCGCCGCCCAGAGAATCGTTTGCGCTTGAATTTGCTCAACTTGCTCACCACATTTGAAGGTAACAATATGATCCTCAATATTTGTCACCATCGCACTAGTCTTGACTTCCACTCCTAACTTCAGGAGAGACTGTTTCGCTGCCTCAGAGAGTTCTGCATGGTATGGAGGCAATACGCGATCGGTTCCTTCAATCAAGATAATTCGCGCTTTCTTGGTGTCAATATTCGTGAATTCATCACTGAGAGTGCGATGGGCAAGCTCGGCTAAGGTACCCGCGAGTTCTACGCCTGTTGGGCCTCCACCGATGACCACAAAGTTCATCAATGCTTCTTTAAACTTGGAATCATGGGTCTTTTCGGCGGCTTCAAAAGCGCTCAGGATGCGGCGACGCATATTAATCGCATCTTCAATGGTTTTTAATCCAGGGGCTTGCTCTGACCATTGATCGTTACCAAAGTAATGGTGACTGACTCCTGTTGCCACGATCAGCGAGTCATAGCTTATGTCTAAGTGATTTTTTAATTTAACTACCTGCGCTTGGGGATCAATATCTAGCACTTCGCCCATCACGACGCTGGTATTTTTGTTTTCGGCAAGGACTGCCCGCAATGGTGAAGCGATATCGGCGGGGGAGAGGCTGCCTGTGGCGACTTGGTAAAGTAGGGGCTGGAAGAGGTGAAAGTTACGTTTGTCGATGAGGGTGACTTTAACGGGAACCTTTGATTTGCCTAGCTTTTGGGCGGCATATAGTCCCCCAAAGCCACCGCCAATAATAACAACATGATGTGGTGCGCTTTCATTTTGAGTACTTAGAGACATGGTAAGTATTTGATTAGGTGTGCTTATTTTGCTGGTGGCATCTTTAAAAAATTATTATATATGTAAATAAAAATATCTTTTTGTATCTTTTTGTTCTGGAAAAGTTTTGTCTAAAAATCTTCTGTCTAAGTACACCGATTTAGTCACTTAAACAGAAAGTTCCTATTTAACCATTCTAAAAAAGAATCTTAGTCAGAAAGTTTATGTTTTTGCCATGTACATTTAGATCATTAGGCAAGTCAATTTTCCGTCTAATTACTATAACTAATCTCGTTTTGGGCTTGATGCTCTACTATCGTTAAATTAAAGCGCTTGCAAGAAAAGCAAAATTTCAAATTTTGGAGACAAAAAATGGGAGCAAACCCTTGGTTATATCTTGTCAATTATCAGCCAGATATTAATTCAGTATTACAAACATTGAGACATCGAGAGTTTCAATCAGGGCGCTATTTTCCAGCAATTGACTATGTTTTTTTTCCCTTACGTCCTGATCATCCTAGTCTAGGCGCTCAACATGATTCTATAGAGGCTGCTATTGAAGATGCTGGTGCTGATGGAACACAAACCATACTTGACATACGAGAAATATCTAACGAGAGATTGCCCAGCACAGCCTCTCCACTTGAGCCAATTGAACTTATAAGTGTATTTGGAACTGAAATGCCAAGCATCGACATGGTAGCGGATACTGATGAGATTCCAAATGAAATATTTGACTTTATTGGAAGAGGACAGTCAGTCTACATTGTTTTGTATGAAAATGGTCAACCAGAAAAAATATTATTTATTGGATATTCGTATGATTGATACAATGCGCTACTTCCGTTATGGAAGCACAAGTGCGATCGCTGATCTTGTCGTATCTGTTCATGAAATGTAACACACTTTTTAATACTAACTGTTTGTGCGAATAGCGCGAACGACGATCTTGTAGGGTTCGTTCATGAAATGTAACGCACCTTATTTAATGCAAAATATTTGTGTGTTACGCTCTGCTAACACACGCTACGAGGTTGGGTATTTGTTTCCAATTTCTTGAGTGCGATCGCCAATTTTGTATTGCGATCGCCAATTTTGTATTGCGATCGCCGCTTTGCTGGGTTATGTTCATGCGTTGACAATTGCTATAGGATTAAGTAGTATGACAATACAATCCTACTAAACTATTGTAGGCAAATTAAGCAATGAGTAAAAAAGTCAGCATCACCTTAGATGATGAAATCCTCAACTTTGTAGATCGCTTAGCAAGCAATCGCAGCAGTTTTATCAACGACATTCTCTGGAAAGAGAAGCAGAGGATTTTTATGAAAGAACTGGAAAATGCTTATAAAGAACAAGCAAACGATCCAATCTTTCAAGAAGAGATTTCTGTTTGGGACGTTACTGTGGAAGATGGTTTAAATGCCTAATGGAACCTTAACCTATAAGCGAGGAGAAATATGGTGGGTCGATCTGAACCCAATTGTCGGCAGTGAGACTGGCAAAGAACGTCCTTGCTTAATATTGCAAAATGACATTGGCAATCAAAATGGATTAACCACCATAGTCGCGCCATTACTGCCTAATAAAAAAACTTATCCATTCGTTGTGAATGTTGCACCGACCGCCCAGAATGGACTAAGTGGCGATCGCCATATTAATTTGAGTCAAATGAGGGCTGTAGATGCTCGAAGAATCAAGAATAAACAGGGTGTTTTAGAAGATATCTATTGGAAAGAAATTGCGAAGGCTGTATCTATTGAGCTTGGCTTCAATGACTTCACATCTTAACTGCTAGACAGACAAGCGATCGCTTAAAATAGTTACATAAAGAGTAGCCAAAAACTTTATGACCGCAGCACCAACCTTAGCAAAACGATATATCGAGCAACGCGATCGAGGATACTGGATCGAAGAAACCCGTATTTCTCTTGATTCAGTTGTTTATGCCTTTTTGAATGGTAAATCACCTGAAAGCATTGCCCAAGACTTTCCATTACTCTCATTAGAACAGGTTTATGGAGCGATCGCCTTTTATCTTGCCAGCCGAGAGTTAATTGACGCATATCTAAAAGAAGGTGAAGAAGAATTTGAGAAATTGCAAAAATCCTGTAGACAAAAGAATCCGATTCTGTATCAAAAGTTGAAAACTGCTCAAACCCAGAAGCTAATCAAATCATGACAGCAGTTCACTTTCAAGCAGATGCTGACCTTAATCAAGCAATTGTTACTGGCGCGTTACGCAGACAACCCAATCTGAGTTTTCAATCAGCTTATACAACAGGGCTGGAAGGCAAGAAAGACCCAGAAGTATTAGCAATAGCAGCGCAAGACGGGAGACTACTTGTGACCCACGATCGCAAAACGATGCCTGCTGAATTTGGCGAATTTATCATGACAAAAAACAGTTCAGGGGTTTTGATTCTTTCCCAGAAATTGCCAGTTAGTGACGCAATTGATGCACTTATCCTCATTTGGGAAGCCTCTACTGCTGAAGAATGGATTAATCAAATAATGTCCATCCCATTCTAAGTAGCTAAAAGATTTAGGATGAGTGCGATCGCTAATTTTGTAATGCGATCGCTGATTGCTCAGTAGGCTGAATCATGCTCGGAATGCAAAGATAAAAATCTTAGATAATCACCTTCCCGCACAGCAACGGCTCGACATTTTTGAGTAATTCTCAAACTATAGAGTTTTTCACCATTTTTTCCTTGCTTAGAACGAATCAATTCCCATTTTAAGCCCTGATCTTTGTACAATTGCTCCCAAGTCAATTGAGAAACCTTTCTGAGGATTTTTAAGGCTGCAAGAGCCTCAGATTTCTGCAAAACAAACAAGTCTTGTTGAAAAATAGGATTATTTAGATCAAGTAAAATCCTACTCATTTTTCAATAATTGAGCTTCTAATGAGTCTAGATTCAATAACTGAGGGGGATGATTATGATTCCACTGTAGAGCATTATCTAGTTTCTTCGAGAAAGAATCTTCATGTACCCAACTTTCAGAAGGAAATGATTGCTTCAATAGAAGATTGTAAAACGCTTCCCATTCTTTACCCCACTGCTCCAAATTAATGACAACGGCAGTCTTCTCTCCTTGATCATCTATGATATATTCAATGCCTTTCATAGGAAAAAATAGCAGTAATTTCAGTAAATTGTATCATTTTTGACCTTGGAAATAGCTAGGACAAATCAAAACCCAAATTAATAAAGGCGGAGATTTGCTCCGCCTTTATTAATTTGGGTTTTATGTCCTAAGCAAAGCTTACATCCCACATTCCGCTCTCAAAATAAGTAAAAAAACAATTAGGAATCAGGGAGAGGGAGAAGATAATAGCGACGACAAGCGGAGGGAAAG
>NZ_PDDM01000053.1 GCF_002914585.1 Pseudanabaena sp. BC1403 | reverse complement strand
TTCTGATATCTCCCTCCTGTTTCTATCCTTGCTTTTTTCCTATTCTAATTATTTTGCGCTTCTTTTTGGGAGCGGAATGTGGGTTACTGATGACTCGTATCGATGATTGGTCTGGCGATAAAATCTCAATCACCCAATCTGGAGAAATAGAAAATACATTCTCAATTTCTCCTTCCGCATTAATAGGCAATCTCTCCCATCGAAATACTGCTACGTCTGGCACAATTGACCGATTCCCAAAGGTACAACGCAATTCTGGTAAGGCTAAAGCTATTTGTTTGTCTTCGGTTGCAGCATTAACGGTGTTACAAAATTTAAGCTGAAGTCGAGAATGTTGACCTTGGGGCATAGGCTTCTGATAAATCGAACCGTCAATATATTCGCTAGCAGGTTTCGTTTCTGGTAGAGTCAAAAAGCGATCAAGGGTTATTGAGGGAATAGTTTGTGTGGCGAGGGTCATGGTTAATCTACTTTAATCATTGACGCTGACTTTTATTATACTAGCTAAAGAATAGGATGAAATGGCTTGTTCGCTCAAATAGCGATTGCCCCCGAAGGACTGATTGCTGCTTTAGCTTTTCGATCATGATAGGATCTATATCTTCAATTATAGGTTTGGCAGTAGTTTGAAGATTAACTGTAATTTGAGTAGAGCACTGTAGAATGAAGGCGATCGCGCAATGCACTCTATGCTGTTCTTCAAGTTCTGAAACCTTTTGTAAAGTTAAACTCAAGATAATGGAGATAATTTGTTATAAATTAATAAGGTTAAAAGCAGTAAACCTGAGAAAGAAGCAAAAATGAATCAAGAAAACGAGTCAGCCAATAGTCACATAGAAGAATATCTAGACTACTACTGCGGATTAACTGAATCGCCTAAATTTGCTGTCTTACTAAAAGGTCAATGGGGAGCAGGGAAGACATGTTTTATTAAGCAATACTGCGAAAAGAATACCAAAAAAAAGATCAGCATATTTAAAGATCACGTAAATGCTGAATTATTATCTGAAGTTTGGCAAAACATAAATATAGTGGCTAAACTTTGGAGGAAGCTTCGTAAAAAGGAGCAAGTGTCATCTAAAAAATTTCTATATGTCAGTCTTTATGGACTAGATACTCTTTCAGCCATAGACGAAGCAATATTTCAAGAATTACATCCTTTATGGGGTTCTGAGCAAATTAAGATAGCAGGTAATATCATCAAAGGGTTTATAAATGCTTCTATTAAGATAGATTTAAATGCATCATTGAATATTAAAGCCTTAGATATTCCTAGAAACACAAAATGCTCAAATAATAAAGGAGTTAACAGAAAAGTTTTGATCTTTGATGATTTAGAACGCTGCACTATAAATATATCTAATTTACTAGGTTATATCAATCAATTCATAGAACATCAAAACTTAAAAGTAATTCTAATCGCTAATGAAGTTAAATTAAAAGAAAGAACTCCTGACTATGGAGACATGAAAGAAAAATTAATATGCAAGACTTTTGAAGTTGTTTTTGATTTTGAAAGTACATTAAATGAATTATTAGTTAAGGAAAATACAGACATCAAGGAATTTTTATCGCAAAATATCGATTTCCTAAAGAATATATATAATCTGACAGAATGCAAAAATCTAAGAATCTTAAGGCAAATAATTTTAGACTTTAAGAGGATTTTCAAAGAGCTACCAGAAAAAGCGAAAAATGAGCCTAAAGTTTTGAAGGATATATTGAAGTATCTTACACTTTTATCTATTGAAATTAATCAGAGCAAAATACATTCTAACGATATCGTTAAGCTGGCAGATGAATGTATAAGTCAACTTGCAAAATCTATTCCAGTCAAAGCACCACAATACTTAATGACTTCTTATAAGCTAGATAAGAATAGTAATGGTGAGAAAACACTAGAAAGAATAGATTTGTATTTAAAACTTGAATTACATAGAGCATTCCCAAGTCCTAAATGGTGGGAAATATTTTTTGATAAAGGTGAAATTAAATCAGAAGAATTAAATACTCTAACATTAGAAAAGTATTTTCCAGAGAATCAGACTACTTCTGATTGGCGTAAATTGTATAAATTTTATAGACTTACTGATCATGATTTTGAGGATTTACTTAAAAAAGTCGAATTAGATTATAGAGACAAAAAGTTTTTAGATTTAAGAGAAGTTAAACATGTATTTGGGATTTTCTTAACACTCTCAGACAAGAAACTTTATTATAAAAACAAAGTAGATATCTTGTCAGAAGCAAAAGCTTATGTTGATCATTTAAACAAATGTAATAAAATCAAACCTCTACCTTACTCAGCAAATGATGATATCTATGGTAATAAATATGGAGATATTCCATTCTATGGATTCAACGAATTTAGAGAATTCAAGGAATTAGACTCCTATATTTATAGATTACGAGAATCTTTAAGAGACAATAATCTACCTAATGATGCAAGAGACTTACTCAAAGTAATGAGCAGTGATTCAAATGGCTTATCTAAAATAATTCAGTTTAGCGAAATACTAGAATCCGTTTATTATAAATTTCCTATTCTTAACCATATAAATGTAAATGATTTTGTTGATAATTTAATGTCTATGGATAGCGAAGAAAAACAATATATTTTCCAGACGCTAGAAATACGATACAGCAATATCAATGATCAGTTATTAGATGAAACTGAATGGTTAAAACATTTGCGAAATACTATTGATAAAAAAGCAGAATCTATAAAAGATAGTCTTCCACTTAGCAGTAATATTGTAATAAGACTTAACAGAAATTGTCTAGACAAAATAATCATTAAGTTAGACATAGAAAATAAAATTAAGTGGCTATATTTTTTGAATCAGATAATTTTAGATTCATCAAAATCAATTAGTAATAATTTTAGCAGGTATATTTTGCAGCTAATTATTCAAACATACCAAGACAGTCTAAATGAAGTGATTCTATGGTTAAAATATATAAATATATAGAACTTATATTATTGATGTAAATATTTAAAAATTAATTAAAATTAAAATAATCATGAAGATTAAATATATTAGTGAATTATCTACTCATAGATACAAAAATCTAGACATTGAAAATGGATGTAAGTTAAGTAATAGTTTGAGCGTATTTGTAGGTTCAAATGGCTCTGGCAAAAGTAATTTTATTGCTTTATTAAAATTCTTAAAAGATGGTATTTTAGATGAACCTTTATCGGACAAAAATGGCATTACAAATTTAATAAAAGCTATATCAGAGTTGGGCGACTCTAGAATGCTAAATGCAGCAGACTCTCCACCAGAGAAAGTAGATTTAATATTTACATTTGCCATTGATGATTTTATTAATATCGAAGTAAACTTCTATTTGTCAATTCTATGCTCTTCCAAAAGATTTCCACAAATTCATACAGAATCATTGTCTGTATATAAGCCCAAAAAAGATGTCAAACCTTTATACTATTACCAATTTCCATACAAATCAAACGAATATGGAGCTATTTTTGATACTGAAGATGGTTTACATTTAAGATGTACTAAAGTAAACGAAATTCCATCTAATGAAATTGGTTTAACTATTATGCCAAAATTACTAGAGGGTATAAAAGATCTACCAAAAACAGAAACTCTATTTACTATTCGTCGCCAAATCATTAATCTTGTCTCTGATTGGCGATTTTATAGTGCTAATAATATGAATCTAAAAAGGATTCGTAATGCAGAACCAGAAATCGGATCTCCAGAGAAATATCTCAATCCTGACTGTGAAAACCTAGCCCTAGTCCTAGACAACCTCATCCAAGAAAGCATCGACTTTGAAGACCAACTCAACGTCATCATGCGCGACATCGTGCCACAAACAAAACGAATTCGCCCCATCAGAACAGGCAGAACCAGAATTAGCATTGAATGGCATTTACAAAATACCAAACGTCCTCTATACCTTGATGAAATGTCCGATGGCACAGTTAGAATGTTGTGCTGGGCAATCATTCTCAACTCCCCTAACTTACCCTCCCTCATCGTCATTGACGAGCCAGAAGTCGGCTTGCATGTTCAATGGTTGAGCTACCTTGCCGAATGGATAAAAAACGCCGCCGCTAGAACACAGGTGATCATTACCACCCATAGCCCCGACCTATTGGATAAATTTACAGACAGACTAGAGAATGTCCATGTCTTTGAAGCCTCCAACCCAGAGCAAACCTTATTCCATGTCAAAACCCTATCCAGAGAACGCCTCCAAGATCGTCTAGATGAAGGATGGGAGCTTGGAGATCTGTATCGAGTAGGTGAACCTGAAATTGGAGGCTGGGCGCTGTGATCGTATGGGTATTTGCAGGAGGTGGACAATCAGAAATATCTGGACTACTTCCCTACTTACGCAGAGAATTTCCAAATTGTGACTTCCAAAGAGTGACACCAGTTAGTAATAAGGAAGGAATAAAACCTAACAAATTAGGGGCAAAACCCAAGACAGATCGAGCATCGCAAGGCTTGACGGGTAAATCATTGCTCAAAGAAATTGAAGAGAGATTAAATCATAAATTTAGATTAAACGATCCCATGTGCGATCTCATTTTGATTTTTGACGATCTCGACTATCCACCCCAAGGCATTAACGATCCAAACGATTTCTGTCAACAAAAATCTCAAGAATTTGTAGATATCCTAGATCGGGTATGGAAAAACAACCCCAACATTCCGCCAGTCAATCATATTATCGGATTCGCCAAACCAGAATTAGAGTCTTGGGTGATAGCCGATTGGGAGCAGAACTTAGCAAGAGATCCCGAATTTCGCGATAAATGTAAGGCAATGCAGCACTGGCTCGTAACCGATCGCCAACTATCCTTTAGCAATCCTGAAAATTTTGGGCTAGATCCCGCATTTCCCCAGAGCTATCACCAAAAGCTTTCCAACGCGATTATCCAAGCCTCAGAACAAAAAGAAGGAATGAGATATTCCAAACAACTGCATACTGCCCGTTTTATCAGGCGACTTGACTCTGCGATCGCCCAACAAAAATGTCCAGAATTCCGCAAATTTTTTACCAACCTATCACGTCTCACAAGTCCCTCAAAAAGCTAACCGCTAGCAGCTATACCCCATAGACTACAATCTTAGATGAATTAAGAATTTAAGCATCATGTTTCAACCCCAAGCCGCAATCATCGCTGACAGCATTAACTTAAATGGCGATCGCCTGACCACCTTTGTGCTGACCTACCACCGCATGATTCACTCAGAATTCATGACCCATCGAATGCTCAGCAAAAACAGCAGCAGCAGTCGCGCCATTCCCGTCGAGAAAATGATCAAACTCGTCGAGAGTCAAGAAGTCTATCCATTACATTGGGGCAAAAATCAAAAGGGAATGTCCGCCCAAACCGAAGTTACAGAAGACGAGATGCAAGCAGCATCAGCAGTATGGCAAGAAGCCAGACTTGATGCGATCCGTCATGCGCGGAGATTGGTAGAAATTGGCATCCATAAACAAGTAGTCAATCGCCTGTTGGAACCATTCTCCACGATTACCGTAATTTGTTCGGGAACCGAATTTCAAAACTTTTTTGAACAGCGCTGTCATCCTGACGCTCAGCCTGAAATCCAAGTTCTTGCTAATAAAATGAAAGCTGCCTATGATGCGAGTCAACCGCAGCAACTAACCGCAGGTGAATGGCATTTACCGCTAATTAAACAAGAAGATATTGACGAAATTAGCGATATTAACGAATTGGTCAAAGTGGCAGTAGGACGCTGTGCGCGAGTCAGTTATCTCAATCATGATGGGGTGCGTAGTCTCGCCGATGATGTGAAACTGCACGATCGCCTATTAACTTCTAAACCCGCTCACCTATCACCCTTTGAGCATGTCGCAAGCGCCCTTCCTAATTCCGAGAAACGAGCCAATTTTACTGGCTTCCAAGCCTATCGATTCGATCTAGAACGGAATAAGAGGAATTAAAGAGGGGAATTTCTTTGCGGAAAATCTCCTTAAGATATTCCCATAAAACAAAATCCCTGTAGGAACAGGTTTATCAACAAGTCAATGCTTTACCCATAGATTTATTCCAAAACCTGCCCCTACGCATAGGTATTTTTTCTTGGGAATCTCCTAATCTTAGTAAATAACCACCAAAATCCTCAATGTCCCGTACCAAGACAGTTAAACCTCTAAAAAAAGGATTTTCCCGATCGCATTCTCCGATCATTTTAAGCGCTTGTTTAATTGTCAAAAACGAAGAACAACGCTTACCACAATGCTTGGAGAGTCTGCGATCGCTTGCCGATGAAATCATTATCGTCGATACAGGATCGAGCGATCACACCGTTGCCATTGCCAAGAAATATCAGGCGCGAGTATTTCACTTTGAGTGGTGTGATGACTTCTCACAGGCGCGGAACTATGCGATCGCACAGGTTAAAGGTAAATGGATTTTAGTAATTGATGCTGATGAGGTTCTGGAACAAAGTGAGATCGCTACTTTGCAAGAGGTGATGCAGCGAGAAGACTGTCTAGCCGTAAATCTTTTGCGATCGGAAATTGACGCAAAGCAAGCTCCCTATTCCTTAGTACTACGCCTATTTCGCAATCATCCTGCGATTAAATTTACAGGGTTCTATCATGAATCCATCGATCAATCGGTGGTAGCCTTGCAAGCGCAAGAACCTGATTGGCAAGTGCTAAATGTAGAAGTTCCAGTTTTACTGCATTACGGCTATACGGATAGCGAGATTCAACTTAAGCATAAGTATGAGTTTGCTAAACAATTGATGCACAAGCATTTGGAAGCATTTCCTAATGATAGTTATATGCTCAACAAATTAGGCGCTTTGTACATTAGTAGTCCTCAAGATCGCGATCGCCATTTGGGGATTGAGCTATTGCAAAAGGGATTAGCCTTACTTGACGATGCCGAACAACAAAGTTTAATTCGCTGTGAGTTACATTACCATTTAGGGCTTGCCTATCACCAAAATGCAGATTGGGAACTAGCCAAAAACGCCTATGAGAAAGTAATTGACCTAGATGTTCCTAACCTTGTCAAACTTTCCGCTTATCTCAATTTAGGGAATATCTATCAAGAACTCCATCAAAAAGAAGCGATCGCCTATTTTGAAAAGGCAACTCAAATCGCTCCTAATTTCGCCCAAGGACATTTTAATTACGGAATTGCACTCAAAACTTCAGGACGTTTTACAGATGCGATCGTCGCTTACCAACAAGCAATTACACTCGAACCTAACTACGCCGATGCCCACCAAAATCTAGGTGTCGTGCTGATGAAAGTAGGCTATTTCCCCGAAGCGATCGCCTCCTTCACAAGGGCAATCCAACTCCATGAACAGCAACAAAATTATGAAACTGCGGAAATATTGCGATCGGCTCTACAAGAATTCAGGTAAGGGCAATTCATGAATTGCCCTTACCTGAATTCTGCAAGTATTTAATCTGTTCGGCAAGATTTTTAGCTAACAATGCGCGATTAGGACAAACGGATAAACCCGCATTGCGTAAAGCCTCAGATGCCCATGTATTGCAGTTAAACAAAGAAAAATATCTTGGCACAGCCGCATAAAAACTACTAACCCCATATTGACCTTTGCCAATTGTCGCCATGCGATCGCCTTTCTCATTAACCGCAAAAGTCTGCTTCACATAAGCAAATAAATTTTGAAATCCCGCTTCGGATAGCTCTATCGGCAATACAGGAAATTTAAAAAACTGCGTAGGAGATTCCGCAAAACTTACCACATGCATGACGCTATCCGATGGAATAAATACCGCCCTTAGCATTGAGAGAATAGACTGATCACCCGCAAAATAAAACTGGCGATCGCCCCATCCCACTTCCACATAGGGAGCATCTTTCCATTCTTCTGCACCAAAAGCTTCTGGCTTTTGTTGCGCCCATGCTAATCCCGAATGCCAATCATGATGGACAAAATAAATCGTGCGAGTTTTAACATTTGAGACAGGTGGGAACAGCCCCGCAGTTGGGCTAGGGCAATAGAAAAAGTAACTGGCGATCGCGATAAAAATCCCTAGCAATATTCCTAGAAAAATGGCGATCTTCTGCTTACGTGTCACGTTTCGATGGGTGTCATCAATTCTTGATTAACTCTTGTACAATAACACCCAACAAAACCAAAAAGAGAGTTGCGGCGCGAAGCGCCGCAACTCTCTTTTTGGTTTTGTTGGGGCGCGGCTTTGCCGCGCCATAAAAAATTGTTTTTGTATTGACGATCGTACTAATTTAAAGTTACTATAGTGAGTTCGGAATTCCAAAACTGTAAAGCCATGCCGCTACCGATTGTTGCCGTTGTCGGTCGCCCCAATGTGGGCAAATCTACGCTCGTAAACCGTCTGTCGGGAGAGCAATATGCGATCGTCTTCGATCAACCTGGTGTAACCCGCGATCGCGTTTATCGCGAATGTTTCTGGGGCGCACATGAATTTCAAGTCGTTGATACAGGTGGACTAGTATTTGACGACGAGACTGAATTTTTACCAATGATTCGCGAACAGGCGGAGATTGCCATTCGTGAATCTGCTGCTGTGATTTTTGTTGTTGATGGAATGGCAGGGATTACCGATGCTGACGAGCAACTAGGTGGCTGGTTGCGTCGGCAGAATATTCCTGTGTTATTGGCTGTAAATAAATGCGAAGGCTCAAAATTTGGACTATCACTAGCCGCTGAATTTTGGAACCTAGGCTTAGGTGAACCAATCCCAATGTCGGGAATTCATGGCAACGGTACAGGCGAATTATTAGATGAGTTAGTTAAGCATCTACCCGCACCCGAAGAAGTAGTCAAAGAAAGCGACGAAATTAAAGTGGCGATTATTGGTCGTCCTAATGTCGGTAAATCCAGCTTGCTCAATGCTTTCATCGGCGAAAATCGCAGCATTGTTAGCCCCATATCGGGCACAACTCGCGATGCGATCGATATGTCGGTCGAGCGTGATGGGAAGAAATATCGCTTAATTGATACTGCGGGAGTGCGCCGTAAAAAGAATATTGATTATGGCATTGAATTTTTTAGCATTAACCGTGCGTTCAAAGCGATCGGACGTTCTGATGTAGTTCTGCTAATCATCGATGCTCTTGACGGCGTTACTGATCAAGATCAAAAGCTAGCAGGTCGGATTAATGACGAAGGCAAAGCTTGCGTAATCGTGGTCAATAAATGGGATGCGATCGAAAAGGATTCCTACACCATTTACGACTACACCGCCGATGTGAAAAGCCGCCTGATGTTTGTGGAATATGCACCGATTATCTTTGTCAGTGCGGTGACTGGGCAGCGAGTCGAGCAAATTCTTGAACGTGTAGATATAGCATATGAACAGCATAAGCGCCGCGTCCCTACGGCGATTTTAAATGAAGCTCTCAATGAAGCGGTTACATGGCACGCGCCACCCACAAGTCGCGGCGGTAAGCAGGGCAAAGTATATTACTGTACCCAAATTTCTGATAGTCCCCCAACCGTAATTCTGTTCGTCAACGATCCGCATCGTTTCAACGATAACTACAAGCGTTACATCGAAAATCAGTTCCGCAAAACTCTCGGTTTTGATGGGACACCGTTACGATTTATCTGGCGCGGCAAAAAAGATCGCGAAGTCGAAAAATCGAAAAACTCAGCATTGAGATAAACAAAAGGGACGCAAAGCGTCCCTTTTGTTTTGGTTATAATTTTACAAGCAGTAAAGGTTGTTTAACATGACAAGCCAGATAGTTAGTAATTTAACCGTCGATGAACTCAAAGATGTAATTGCCAGTTTCGTAGAAGAATATGAAGACAAAGTGTCAGATGCTCGCAGCCAACTAAGGCAAGTAGAAAACCTTTTAGGTTCTTTGCCTAATGTTAACCAAGATAATCCTTGGCTAAAAATGGCTGGTATGCACAAAGATAATCCCTTATTTGAAGAAGTAACTGCATCTATGGAAGCCAATCATCAAGACGTTACTGATGGGGAATTGAATTAGATGAGTTTGTGGATACTTGATACTAACCATGTGACTTACCTACAAAATTCTCATCCTAATGTTTTGCAACGTCTTTCTACTGTTAATCCAAAAGATGTAGCTATAACCGCAATTACCGCAGAAGAAAAAATTCGTGGTTGGTTCAAGTTTATGGACGTAAACTCTGATCGCTGTATCTGGGCTTACAAGGGTTTTAAGGATACATTGACATATTTTAAAAAGGTTAATGTTATGGATTTTGATGAAAATGCATACCAAATTTATCGAGATCTCAAAAAGAAATTAACCAATAAGGTTGCTACAAAAGACTTGCAAATTGCAGCGATCGCGCTTTCTGTGAATGGCATAATAGTTACAAGTAATCTCAAAGATTTCTGTAAAGTACCTGACTTAGGAATGAAAAATAAATAACTTATGCATTTCAGTTATTTTGAGGAATGGCTCTATAATTCCATTTAGGAAGATATTCATCAAAAA
>NZ_PDDM01000052.1 GCF_002914585.1 Pseudanabaena sp. BC1403 | reverse complement strand
ACCAACTTGCTTGCTTTTCAGTAAGTACAATACTTGCACTCGTTCTTTATCTGAGCCTGTTTTCTGCCGCCCTAGCATCTCTTTTAGATCTTCTTCGCTTTCACTTATTTCTAATCTATATACCCCTGCCATTTTTTTATCCTCTTTCTCCTTTTTCTCTTATATCATCTGTTGCCTCTTCTTTGTGTTTTGGTATAACACTATCACCTTAATTCTTAAGAACTCTCATTCTAATTTTATCATCCTCAATAACGCTAAAATGCCCATACCAGTCATCGCGCATGGCGATCACTCTTGCAACTTTTTCAGCTACCACGGCTCCAGATGGTGCTTTAATCCGAAATAGGATAATGCCAGTTGTAGCGGGCAATTTTGACCGAAAAGCTAATTCTCCAAAATCTTTATCAAAGGTTAAGAGAATACGTTTTTCTGCTTGGGCACGACTCAAAACTTCTGGATCAGAGATTCCAGGAGAGTCAACCCTAATCCAAGCAACGTCATGTCCATCTTGTCGCAACGCTTCAACAGCATCAAAGGGGAAATTTTCATTGGCAAGGAAATTCATGAACTAAGCCGCAATAGCATAAACTTTTTCGGCTTTGAGAGAAGCACTGGCATAATAGAGACAGGCTTGAATATCCACAACGGTAATGCCTGAATAATTACGCAAAATCTCGTCAGTACTCCAGCCTTGAGCAAGAAGATCAATTATAAATTCAACTGCAATTCTTGTTCCTTTGATGACAGGCTTACCAACTAGAATATTTGGGTTCAGGGTAATTCGAGATTGCCAATCCATAGTTAAATTAAGGGTGAAGTTTACGAGCTATTAGTTGAATATAGTTATCGTTACTAGTTAGTATACCTCCTCTTCCGTATAGTTACAATCGCGCAATCAGATATTGGAATTTCAAAAACAAGAGATAAAATTTATTCCTCATAATTTTATACAAGCCCTAAAGAGGAAGCAACCAAATGACCGCAAGCAAAGCCTGAAAAGGCAACGGCATTTAAACCTTGTCCTGGGAAAGTGCTATCGCCAACGCAATATAAATCAGGAATCGAAGTTCGATTAAAAGGCATTCCCAAAAGACCTAAAGGCTTACCCGCAGGAATTGGTCCATAGGTTCCATCCGCACGACCGAGGAAGCGGCGATGGCTGCGTGGTGTACCGACTTCTTGGTAGTCGAGACAATCTTCTAGTTTCGGGAAAATTGCTAACAGGCGATCGCATAATTTTCTCGCCGCTTCATTTTTCTTTGCTTCATATTCCGAAGCAGATAAACCTTCCCATTCACGCATCCAGCTAGGCGTAAAGGTATGTACGATATGATAGCCTTCAGGCGCAAGGGAGCGATCGAGGAGCGTGGGAATCGATACAAAAATCGTACCTTGTTCTTTCTGCATATCGTTCCAATCTTCGAGCAAGATATGGTGACAAGCTGCATCTTCGGGAATAGCAGAAGCTTCTACACCGAGATGTAAGCTTAGGAAACTAGGGGATTTTTGATAGCGTGATTGCCATCCTTTCTCGCCACTGGGCAAAGGCTCATCCTTGAGTAAGTTCCCAAAGGTATCCCAGCGTGTGGCATTGGAAACGACTTTCTTAGCATAGAGAACTTCGCCATTCGCCAGTTTGACACCGATCGCACCTTTGCCAGACTTTGCTTTGGGAATAATCTGAGTAACTCTTGCCCCATAGCGAATTTCTCCACCCGCTTTATCTAAACCTTCCGCCAGTTTTTCAGCAATCTTGCCCACGCCACCGACGGGATAGTTAATTCCTCCATAATGGCGATCGCTAAACACCATTCCTGCATTAATTGCAGGAGTGCGATCGGCGGGAACCACTGACCAGCAATAGCATTCCATATCGATGAATTGCAGCAACTCTGGATCGCGAATATATCTTTTAGCGATATCTCCTGCGTTTTGGGGCAAATAAGCCGCTAAGCCCAAACAAGCCAAGGGATTCTGGAAAAATACGCGCATCAAGTAGCGCCATTCTTCGAGGGACAACAACTCGATCGCATTTAAGCAATTAAAAATCTTCCAACATTCATCGTAAAACTTACGAATCCCCTCACGCTCATGGGGAAAGCGATCACCTAATTCTTGTAGAAATTTTTCATAATCGCGATGCACCTCAATTTCCAGATTATTCGGCAAATGGTAATGGATCTGCACTGGATCGGGAATCGTCTCCATTTTCATATTTACCGCCGCCAGCGCACGGGTGAGGAGATTAGTCGTACCGCGATCGCCGAAACCAAAAATCATCGATGCGCCCACATCAAAACGGTAGCCATTGCGCTCAAAGTAGCCGCCACTCCCCCCCGCAATCAAGTAGCTCTCAAGGACAATTACGCTTGCCCCTTTCGCTGCCAATTGCGTTGCGGTGACTAAACCGCCAATCCCTGAGCCAATTACAATTACATCCGCTTCGAGTGTTTGCGCCATTACATTTCTTAGTCAAAACCTATCTTCAACTATATATTGCTTTGCACTTCAAATGGGCATTTCATTGACAAGACAATGCAAATGCATTACTTTTGGTACAGCATTAACCGTCAAAAATTGCTATGACTGTAATACTAGCTCCATGTTCAGAATCTACGCTTACCGATCGCTATCAGACCACAATTCCTGATCCGATCCGTAAAGCTCTGGGCTTAAATAAACGCGATAAAATTTTCTATACCATTGAGCCAGATGGTCGAGTCGTGATTTCGCGTGCTGACCAAACCGAGAACGATCCCATTATTGGTCAATTTCTGAATTTTTTGGCTCAAGATATTGAGAAAAATCCCCAGCATTTACAAGCTTTAAATTCTGATTTGGTCAATCGTGTTCAAGCTCTGGTGGCTGATGTTGAGCTGAATCTAGATGTACCGCTATCGGATGAGGATGAATAGATTTGTCTACCAATCAGCCGCTAGTAATTAATGGATGGAACATATTTGCTCATCCTTTGTTTTTGAATCAGTTTGAAGAACTTCTAAAACAAGTTGAAGGATTACGCCAGAAGTATCCCAATGATTACAAACAGAAAAATGCCACAAAGCGCCTAGCCGCGATCGCTAAATTAGCATTTGATGTCATTCCTCAAGATCCCACCCGTAGCGAATATCGCCAAGGTGCGACGCTTGGCAGCGAGTATAAGCATTGGTTTCGAGCAAAATTTTTTCAGCAGTACCGATTATTTTTTCGATATCATCTGGAGAGCAAAATTATTATTTTTGCTTGGGTAAATGATGAGGGTTCTAAGCGAGCCTATGAAAGCAATACAGATGCCTATCGAGTTTTTAAAAAGATGCTCGAAAATGGTCACCCTCCAGATGATTGGAATGATCTACTCACAGAAGCAAAAGGTGAAACTAAGCGTCTAGTAAACGCAGTCAATCGACAAGAAATGAAAGCTTTCTAATTTGATATGGGTTTTACAAACGCTACTAACTAGCCCTTTGTCTGCTAATCTGAGAATTGGTATCTACTATACAAAATTGCATCATGGCCGATCGCCAAATCCTGCTTGACTTTGAAAAGCCCATTGTTGAACTAGAAAACCGTATCGCCCAAATCCGCGAACTCGCGAATGACAACGATGTGGATATGTTTGAGCAGATCCAACTTTTAGAGCAACGAGCCGAGCTTTTGCGGCGTGAGATTTTTACAGGTCTAGGCGCAATGCAGCGAATGCAGATCGCGAGGCATCCTCGTCGTCCTAGCACCCTTGACTATGTGCAAGCGATTACTGATGAGTGGATGGAGCTACATGGCGATCGCAGGGGCAATGACGACCCTGCATTAGTGGGTGGTATCGCTAGAATAAATGATCGCCCTGTAGTAATTTTGGGGCATCAAAAGGGGCGAGATACCAAAGACAACATGACCCGCAACTTTGGTATGGCTTCTCCTGGGGGATATCGCAAGGCGGCGCGACTGATGGATCATGCTAATCGGTTTAAATTGCCGATTATTACCCTGATTGATACCCCTGGGGCATATCCTGGAGTATCGGCAGAAGAGCAGGGGCAAGGCGAGGCGATCGCGGCAAATTTACGGCAAATGTTTGGGTTAGCTGTCCCAATTATCTGCACGGTGATTGGAGAAGGCGGCTCGGGCGGAGCCTTGGGGATCGGCATTGGCGATCACATCATGATGTTTGAAAACTCGGTTTATACCGTAGCGACTCCTGAGGCTTGTGCGGCTATTCTCTGGCGCGACGCTGCAAAAGCAGGAAAAGCAGCTGAAGCTTTAAAAATTACGGCTCCCGATCTGAAGCGTTTAGGCATTGTCGATTATGTGATTGATGAGCCTCTAGGTGGGGCACATCGACAGCCATTAAAAGCTTCTGAAAATCTGAAAGCCGCAATCGTCGAGAATCTTGATCGCCTAAGTAAATTACCAGTGGAAGATTTACAAGAGCTACGCTATCAAAAGTTTCGCAAGATAGGCGTTTTTCTAGAATCATAGTTTGTTTCACAGCCCATTACCGATCGCAAAGAAAGCTGACCAGTATTTGGGATGATTGAACTTCGATGATTTAATTAGAGAAATTTGCGCTCTATTTAATGCCTCAGTTGGCTTAATGCCTCAGTTGGCGAAATATCACCTTTTTTGAGTTCTTTGTAAAAAGTCTCCATTAGTGCTTGCGTCCCAGCATCATCGACAGACCAGAGAGAAGCGATCGCATTTTTTGCGCCTACCTTCTGAACTTGATAACCAAAGCCCAGAATCTCTACACCAGTACCCAGCTTACCCACACCAGTCTGGCAGGCGCTGAGTACAATCAACTCCACATTGGGGATCTGCCAATCGGTCAGTTCGCTTAAACGGATTTTGTCGCCATTGCCAAAAATGATAAAAGAGTTGTCTGGCGCACCAGTATTAAACTCGGCATGAGTCGCAAAGTGCAGCACATTATGATTTTTGAATTTATCTTCGGCAGCTTGGCGACTGAAGTTATTTTCTAGCAGCGTCACTGAGTTGGGGAAATAACTTGCGATCGCTTCCACTTCTTTGAGCGTTGCAGGTAAAGCTTGCTGTCCAAACTTTTTCTCACCAGCTTGACCACCAAAGGCTCCTGCGAGGATGTTTGGTGACAATTTGGGCTTAGGTGAGAAGTCAGAGAGCGTGTAGGCAATGAGATTACTAACTAGGTACTTCTCACTGAGCCACTGTTTGCCATCATAGAGAGCGGCGAGGGGGATATAACGGAGGATGCCATCGGGAGCATAGAGAATAGTTCTCGCTTGAGCTTGAGTTAAATCTGCTTCAATGGGCTTAATTAGCAAGTTATAAAGAGCAGCAGCAGGTTCTCGATAGTCTTCAGAGCCTTCATCAATGAGAGCCGCCCTAAATTCTGTCACCAATTTTTCTAGCTTGTCTTTGGAGATGTTAACAGTACGACTAATCGGAAGGCTGTTGGGTGAGAAGAAGATAATTTCGAGGCGATCGCCTAAAATCAGCGGATAAATTAAAACTGTTCCTTGAGGAATCTTTTGGAGATAGTCTGGAACTTTGTTGATTTCTGATTTAGGCAGTTGCTGTATTTGGTTCGCAAGTTGCAGATTAAGTTCAGCAGCTTTATAGGTGCTAATAGTAGCTAGTTGAGAGCTAGCAGCTTTTTCAGGTTCTAGAACCTTCACTCCCTGCGCAGTGCGATCGCTACCTTTAATGTTTTTGAGATAGTCTTCGAGTTCTTGGACTTTGAGCAAATCGAGAACCTGTAATGCTTCCATGATTCGTCCTTGTTTGAGCAGTAAGCCCGCAAGAGTTTTATACGTAGATGCAACGGTTTCTAGATAGGACGCTTGCTCTTCTTTACTTAGCCCTTTAATATCTTTGCGAATTGATTCGCGAATATTGATTGATTGTTTGTAATAGAGAATTGCTAATTCAGGTTGATTGAGATTAGAAAAGGCATAGCCTAGATTATTATAGGATTTTGATTCACTATTGCGATCGCCATTTTGCTTAAAGATGGCTAAAGCTTGTTGGTAGAAGTCAGCAGCTTTTGAATACTGGCTAAGACTCATTTGAGAATTGCCTAGATTGCCGAGTGATAGCCCTTCACCATCGCGATCGCCATTGCTCCGATTAATTGCTAAAGCCTGTTGATATAGATTGATCGCCTTCGAGACTTGTCCTAAATTGCGATAGATAGTACCGAGATTATTGAATGCTGTTGCTTCTCCACTGACATTGCCAAGTTGTTTGGCTATGGCTAAGGATTGCTGATGGAAGTCAATCGCTTTAGGATAGTCACCCAAACTACCATAAGCACTACCAATATTGTTCAGCGACTTGCCAAGCCCTTCACGATCGCCAATTTTTTTGAAAATGTCTATAGATTGCTGGTTAAAGTCAATTGATTTTTTTAAATCACCCAGATAGTTGTAGGTATTAGCCAAGTTGCCGAATAACTTTGCTTCACCTTGTTGATCGCCTTCTTGCTTTTTCAAAACTAGGGCTTGCTGATAAAATTCAATCGCTTTTTGGTACTGACTCAGACTGTTATAGCCATTACCAATCCCAATCAGTGAATTTCCTTCGCCATTAAGATCTTTAAACTGTTTCGCCAGCATCAAAGAACTTTGGTAAAACTCAATTGCTTTAGCATACTGTCCCACGATCATATTCGCGGTTCCCAAATCGTTTAGCAAACTCCTTTCACTGTTGCGATCGCCGAGCTTGCGGACAACGGCTAAGGCAAGAGTATACGAATCAATTGATTGCTGATACTGTCCTAAACTGCGGTAAACATCGCCAAGATCACTGAGAGCATAGCCCTCTGATTGAGCGTTGCCGATTTGCCTAAAAAGGGCTAGAGCTTGCTGATAGGAGTCAACGGCTTTTTGGTACTGCCCTAAGTTTCTATAGGCACTGCCCAGATCGCCAAGCACAGTACTTTCCTCATTGCGATCGCCTAATTGCTTCACAATCACCAAAGCTTGCTGATAGATATCAATCGCTTTTTGATATTGTTTCAGCTTGCGATAAGCATTGCCTAGATAACTGAGCGAAGTTACTTCACTCTTTTTATCTCCGAGTTGTTGCCTAATTGCTAAGGCATTCTGAAAGAAATCGATCGCTTTCTCAAACTGCCCTTGATGGTAATGGACAACGCCAATATTACTAAGTGAAGTACTTTCACCTTTGCGATCGCCAATTTGCTTTTTGATGGCTAAGGATTGTTGATGAAACTCTATTGCTTTTTGATACTGTTTTTGCCTGAAATAAGTCAGCCCAATATTATTGAGCATCACCGACTCGGCACTGCGATCTTTAATCTCGCGATAAATTTGTAGCGCTTTTTCGTAGGCGGCTATGGCTTCAGAGTAATTCTTCGCTTGAGCTAGTTGACTCCCTTGAGTTGCGAGTCGATCTGCCTCAGCTTGGCGATTTGGGGATACTTGGGCGATCGCTATTTCGCTCACCACAGTTTGGATGGGCAACCCCATTAACAAAGTCAAAATCGCAATACTAACAATCTTACGCATAAAAAACTCGCTGAATACTTAAATACCTGTGCAGAATAAATTCCCAAGCCCATAAGGGTTCGCCCGCAGGGGCGAACCCTTATGGGCTTGGGTTTGTAATTAATTAAGCGCATCTACTTACCTTTGTTCAAGGCCGCTTCAATCCGACCAATCCGCACAGCGTAGTTTTCCACGCCGCGACCATTGCGATCTCTTCGTCCTATGGCGTGAAGCCCGATAATTTGATAGACTCCATCGATCTTACTAATTAATGCCGAACCAGAAGCCCCTGGATTAGTATCACAATCATGTACCAGCATTCCCTCACGCTCACCCAGCACACTACACTTTAAATGTACCCCTGCGGTGTAGCCCTTGCCCGCAGAAAATTCTGGTCCACTATAGGACTTAGGATCGGGATAGTCACCTGAATAGCCTGCTACGGCTAGACGATTTTTATATCTTTCTAGCAATGCTACTGGAACCGTTCTCCATCTGAGAAACCCATATTTCTCACCCAAAGGCTTATCCAATTCTACAATCGCCCAATCATCTGCCGAGTTCCAATTAGGTTTTCTCGTACCAGCCCAGACATTTCGCACCGAAGCAACATCGTTTTTTGTCCGCAATCGTCCATTAATTAAATTCGGCAAAAAGTAGATATTGGGAAATAGCTTTCCACTTTCATCGTATACGCAGTGAGCATTAGTGATCGCTAGCGACTTGCCTATTAAAGTTCCTGTACAAGAATACTCCTTCTTATCTTTGCTAACCATCACGATCTTGCCAACCGTTGACCAAGGATATTCGCGACTCATCATTGGCAGGCGTTGATCTTCGCCAATAATCGCCCGATTGCTTCCCATCGGTGATTCTGACTCCTGCAACTTTTTGGGGATAAAGCCATCAAGACTAGTTCCTATGTCCTTGAGGCTGTCGATTTGCTTAGGAGTAGTTTGCTGTTTGGGTTGAAAATCCAAGAGTGACTGGGCTTTAGCAGGCGAAATTGTACTAGACATGTAAGCGATCGCTATGCTCAACCCAAACAAAACGTTCCAAGTTCTATATTTCATTGCTTTACAAATTAATTTATCAAATTATAGATAATATGGCTTCGACTCATTTCTGGTTGCAATACTATTCACTTTATGACCACTTAAAGGAAAAACAAGCAGCGTTACAAATTTTGCAACAACAAGCTCAACCTATAACCCCTCAGAGTTTTTAAGATTACTAAATCCCCATTGAGTCACGTAAGGTGCTCTGCCATAGGTAGTTATCGATAGCTTCAAGTTATCTGTTTTATGGGCAAAATGCATCAGACAATATCCATCGCCACTACAAGAATCCAACTCAGGGGTTTTGTCACAGATATCGCCTTCCCCTCCGACATTGCTCTTGCAGTCGCGAGTAATCACAGGTAGCCACCCATTCTTGAGCAATGCAGTCCGTAGATCATCGTAAAGCATCTGTTTCTTTAAAATAGCTTCAATGGCGATTTGACCTTCCGTTTTTGGTCCAATCTGCGATCGCGTAGATGATTGTAACTTTTGGGTCAGATTCCAGCAGCCATTGCGATGCTCAAAGATATAAGCGTTAGGATCTCCATAGGTTTTAACAAGGTGCTCTTCTTGATCTTTATCATTGCCTGAATATTGATATTGGGCTTTGATGTAATCTACGCGAAAGGTTTTATCATCAACTCTAGAAATATCGATTTTCAGACGAGTGTAGGGAGTATAAGCATCCGCAGGAACTAGCTGTACCCATCGATAATCTCTGAGGCTAATGCTGAACTCATCATTTCTTCTACTCATCGTTTCTAAAAGCTTGCTAGGATCTCGATAATCTCTAACCTGCACGTAGGGTGAGGTAAAGGTATAGCGTATTTCATTACCTTGAAAATCTTTACCCCGAACAAAATCTTCAAAGAAACTTCTATATTCCTCTTTCCCACATACTATAGGAAGTTTAGAATTATTCTGTTTCTCAACTTCTGAGTTTTTGGTGTCTGGACTTGGATTTTCAGTTGAGATACTATTGCTTTGGTTGCTAGTAGAGCTAGTCGTAGCTTTCGCTTTGATTTCAGATGATTCTGCAATGGGTTCCTGTAGCGGTTTAGAATTCTCTAAAGATTTCGTAGGCGGTGTCGAACAAGCTGTAACTAAAGCGACTAGAGCCATCATGATAATATTGCGATAATTCATTCTAATCTCCATTTAATCTAAATTTAATTACAATCCATTGCCGATCGCAAAAAATGCTGACCAATAATTGGGATGGTTGTATTTTGGTGATTTAATCAGAGCAACTTGCGCTCTATGTAAAGCCTCAGTGGAAGTGACATCGCCTTTTTTGAGTTCGCGATAAAAAGCTTCCATTAGGACTTGAGTACCTTCATCACTGACAGACCAGAGAGAAGCGATCGCATTTTTTGCACCAGCTTTTTGGACTTGATAACCAAAACCCAAGATTTCTACCCCATCGCCAAGCTTGCCGACTCCAGTCTGACAAGCACTCAATATAATCAAATCGATATTTGGGATCTGCCAATCAGCGATTTCACCGAGACGGATTTTGTCACCATTGCCAAAAATGATGAAGGAGTTATCAGGTGAACCAGTATTAAACTCAGCATGGGTAGCAAGATGGAGAATGTTGTGATTTTTGAATTTAGACTCGATCGCTTGGCGACTGAAGTTGTCTTCGGTGAGAGTTACTGAGTTTGGGAAAGAACTTGCGATCGCTTGAACTTCAGTAAGTGTGTCAGGCAATGCACTTTGTCCAAACTTTTTCGTGCCTGTATTGCCTCCAAATGCTCCCGCGAGAATATTGGGTTGGTTTTTTGGCTGTGGAGAAAAGTCGGAGAGACTGTAGGCGATCAGGTTACTAACCTTATATTTTTCTGCAAGCCATTGTTTACCGTCATAGAGAGCGGAAAGGGGAACATAGCGTAATATGCCATCAGGAGCATAAAGAATTGTCTCCGCTTTGGCTGTAATCAGTTCGCCTTCAATCGGTTTAATCAGCACATCATAGAGAGCTTTAGAAGCATCCTTGACATCCTCAGAACCAGCATCAAGCAACCCAGATCTATATTCAGTGATCAATGATTCAAGCTTAGACTTGGAGATCTTAACGGTGCGACTGATGGGGAGACTGTTGGGCGCGAAGAAAATTATCTCCAACTGATCGCCTAAAATCAATGGATAGAGTAATACTGTTCCCTGTGGAATTTGTTTGAGATAGTCTGGGACTTTATTGATCTCTAACTTACAGCAAATTGCGATCAAACCCGCCACAAAAGAAGCTACCTAAAAGGCTCAAAGCAGATGCCACAATGATGGAACCAATTAAGAG
>NZ_PDDM01000051.1 GCF_002914585.1 Pseudanabaena sp. BC1403 | reverse complement strand
GTCATTTGCCGTCGCGTCAATTATTTTTTCTTCTCTCAACCAGCCAAGTTAATTGTCGTCATCGGACAAGTTAGTTGACATTTAACAGTCGATCAATGCTTGCTGGGTCGCGATCATCGCTGCTGTGTTCATGGCTTGTATCCTCTAAATTTAGATATAGATGAGCGATCGCCTTTTGCAGTCCGTTAGGCGATTATTTGGTAATAGTGAATTCGGTAGCGGTTGTCTTGGGGTTTGGGGCTTGTGATGGCTCTGCTTGACCTCTATTACTTGATTCCCGTCCCTAGTTTTCTGGTGGGTTCTGTACTCACATGTGCTGCTTCTAGCAGTTTCTTGATCTCTTCTGTATAGGGGTCGTTTTTAAACAGATTTTCGTTGAGATCTACCGTACCGTCACTGTGAATTGTCAATGATGGGTCAAATTTGGCGTGAGTTGGTCGATCGTGATGGCATTTGAATTCTGCTCGAATATCTCCTACAAATAGGTAAGAGCCTTCTTTGCTCCGAGAGCTAATAATCTTTTTCAATTCCCAATGATATTTGCTGCAAATCTTCAGCATGGTTTTGATTTGATGGATGTTGCCTTTGATATTTTTCATGCAAGCTTTGCTCCTTGATAATTGGCTTTACGTTTGTTGCTATTTCACAATCGCGTAATAGTATCTGCTAATGGTTTTTAGCTATTTGTAGATCGATAGAGGTCTTCTTTTTTCTGATATTCTTGTCGAGCTTGGATTGTAGAGAAGCAATCAGATTTTTTGTTTTTTGGATTTCTGGTTCAATCTTTACGAGATTAAAAGATTCACCAAATTGGTTTGTTGTCATATTTTTGAACCTTGCAAATAGCAAATAGCTTTTGGCTAATCGCTAACAGCTATTTGCTTCTAAGCACTGATACTCTTCTGCTTCTTTCGCCAATATTTGCGCTGGCGACGGGTTTGGATATGGACGATTTTGGGATGCTTTTCTTCTACGTGATGCTGTTCAGGATGGATGGCGATCGCTAATAGCAATAGTCCACATAATACGCTTTTGTATCTTTTTTGGGTCATATTTGACTCCATAACAAATTAGCCTCCCGATGTATATCAGGAGGCTTTTGGGGTTGAATATTGGGGTTGGAGTTAGTCTGGTTTGTCTACGGAAAATTCGGCTTGCAGCCTAGATTTATTGGCTTCATAGGCTTGTTTCGCGGTCAGGAATGGATGGGCGATTACATAGGAGCTAAAGCCGCCATCGGTGCGGATAAAGCAGACGACAACTTGATTGTCGGGCTTGTATTCCCTAATCTGTCTTTTCTCATCCTTTTGGAATGGATTTGGGTATCCCGATTCTTTGTTGATGCGCTCTGCTGTGGATTGGCTCAGGTAGCAGCCATAGCTTTCGGAGTTTAGCCATTTTTGATAGAGACTGATGCCAATTTGCGATTCTTTGGATTTGCTGACATCGATGACGATCGCTCCTCTGCCTTCACTTTCGTAGCCATACCATGCTACTGCTAGCAGTAGCTCAAGGTTTACGCGAATAAACTCCACATGGCTTTGCCGCGATTCGCTGCCACTCGGTAGGTCTGATATGTTGTATTTCAGGCTCATTGTTTCGGGCTTTCTCCTCAAATTAATTTTCTACAAATCTCCTGCTAAGGACTTTCGGCAAGCTTTACGACTTCACATATGCATAAACCCTATATCTAGTCTGGCAATTATAGTTTTTTCGTTTTTGGAAAAATTCAGGCTAAGACCAATATGTATAGAAAAGTCGATTTTTCTATACATATTGTGATTAATACGTATAGAAAAATCGACTTTTCTATACGTATTAATCGCATCAGAAGTTAAACAAGTCTATGTCGGTGTAGTAGTTATCTCACTCTAGACTTGCAGTCTTTGAGATCGGAATGTAAACTACATTCCTCACATAATATTGTTTTTGCTGACTTATAGATATGGAAACAAATACCATCACCTCCTTAACTGAAACTTTTGAGGCACATGCTCAGCAGACTGAAAGCGGGATTGAATATTGGCTAGCTCGTGACCTTCAACATCTTTTGGGATATTCAGAATGGCGAAATTTTACAGCAGTCTTAACAAAAGCAAAAACTGCATGTGAAATTTCTAATCACGCCATCTCAGACCATTTTGTTGACGTTACCAAAATGGTTGATCTCGGCTCTGGAAGCCAAAGAGAGGTAGATGACATTATGCTTACGCGATATGCTTGTTATCTGATTGCTCAAAATGGAGATCCTAGAAAGCAAGAAATTGCCTTTGCTCAAACCTACTTTGCCATCCAAACAAGAAGGGCTGAGTTAATCGAGCAACGCTTACTCGAAGCCGAGCGCGTCTCTGCTCGCAAGAAGTTGACAGAAACTGAGAAAGAACTTTCCAAGGTGATTTACGAACAAACAGGAAGCGATCGCAACTTTGCCACAATTCGCAGTAAGGGAGATACTGCGCTATTTGGTAAGTCCACTCAGGCTATGAAAGCTCAATGGAAAGTACCTGATAGTCGCCCTCTAGCTGATTTTGCTCCCACAATCATTCTAAAAGCTAAAGACTTTGCTACTGAAATTACGATCTTTAACACTCGACAGAACCAATTAGATACTGAGCCTGCTATTTCTAAAGAGCATGTTACTAATAACCAAGCTGTTCGAGATACATTACTACAAAGGGGAATTCGTCCTGAGTCGTTACCTCCTGCGGAGGATGTAAAGAAGGTCGAACGCCGTCTTGCTTCAGAAGATAAAAAATCTACTAAGAATCCCGATTCGCTAGATCTCTAACTTTTCTTTATTTCGGAAAAACTTAATTATGAACAATTACAATACTCCTTAGCAATCAATCTTTGGTAATACTTAAGTAGCTAAGTATAAATAAACCTAAAACCTATGCCACCTGCTGCGAGGGCGGCACAGGTTCTATTTTTATTCTTTAATTATGCTGGCGTACTTATAAGCAAACAACCTTATATGATTAGCTGATGTTGCTTTTTGGATGAAATGGCGATCGCACAAAAAGGTTCGTAAGCATTGATGGTTTTGTGCAAGCATTAATATATAAGCATATTAATAGACTATGTTTCCACTTTTAAAAATTACTATTAAATCAATCGCTAAATCCCATCTCAGGGGAGTGATTTTTGTAGCTTGCACCATCGCGATCGCTATTAATGCATTTCCAAGTTTTGCCGATCCATCAGTTGTCAAAGAAGAACCACCGTCTTTAGATTGGCATATAAAAGACCAAAAGCAGGGGGATTATTTTTACTATTATTTGACGGGGGTATCGTATCAAAATCATAACAAAACCCAATGGTCGGTATCTTTACCTGAAAGGATGACTAAACATGCAGTAGAAAGCAGCTATAAATCTCCTATAAATATTCTCGCTTATCGGCAATCACCATTTTTACTGGGTACTGTTTTTGCGGTGGATGCAGTTTTTATCGCTCAGAAAAGTGGAGTACTCGCCCTTGATATAAAGAATGGAAAAGTTCTATTCGATAGAGCGTCCGATGATTCTGATACGCGTTTTTTTGTGGATTGGGGGACTGCAAAAATTAAAACTATCAGCAAAACTTGTAATGTCGAAGTTAGAGGCGGTAGTTTTTTTGACAAATGCGGGGAATATCTTATCTATTTTAACGGAAGTAATCTATGGGTATGGAACCAGCAAGCTATCTCGATTGAAGCGATTAAATACAATCCTAAAATCCATAGCATTGCGACTCATAAGCCCTTAACCTATGCAAGTAAAATCCAAAGTAAAACACTTACTGTAGAAATCATCGGCGGCGTAGGCGAATAGCCCATCCTTACCATATAAATCCTTTCCTTCTTAGGACTATCCAATCTTTAAGAGATAGAAAGTCTTCTTAACAAGAAGACTTTCTATGTTTGTCTTAATAATTTCTTCTAATCAACTAAAGATAGCATTAGTAAAATCTTTAATCTAGAATAGGCTTAGTTGATCTCTTACCTCACTTACATTCTTTTGTGGAATCAGAAGTTGTTTACCTTCTAGCGTAAAGTCAGACATTGTTTTGAATACCTTCGATTCTGGCAACAACAAAAGCCGATCGCTTCTCACTGAAAGATCGAGATCTCCCACAAGCAGCGAGATTTGCTCAAGCCAGTTTTCCGAGTCTTGGGGTACCCAATCCTCGAACCGTCTCTGCCTCAATACCTCGACGATCGCTGTTGATGGCTGCTCTAGTTGAGATGCCCTAGAGTCTCTTTCCCAGAAGATTTCTCGCGATTCTTCCAAGTCTTCTCCTTCTAAACCATAGTCAGCTACACTATCGTCTACAGGGGATTCATGGGCGATCGCATCAAACATCTCCTTCAGGAATCCTAAACGATTTGATTTCTGCTCGTATTCCTGTGCTTGCTCAAAGGGTTGACTGACTCGATTTTGCAGTATTGGCAGTTCTTGTCGGTCTCGTTCGAGATTTTCTTGAGCTGTGGTTAGCTTGGCGGCGATCGCATTTCTCACCACATGCAACAGCGAACTATAGGGCTGCTGGCACTCTGCATTAAATTCATAGCCTGAACTAATGCTCATGCCAATATACCCATTAACTTCTGAGCCAAATCTGCTCAGAAATACGTTTAGCCCTGCAAATTGTCCGATTTGGATTTGGGTCAACCGATAGCTTTCTTTTAGCCTTTGCACTTGTTCGGTAATGTGATGATCGATTAGCACGGCTTTATCTAGCATCACTCCGCGATCGCTGATGAATTGTTTCAGATTTGCTGTGGCAACTGTGGCTAGGTCTGCTTGAATGCGCTGAATGCTGGCGGGATGGGTGGTATTTACCATGTCAGTTAGGTACTGAATCTTGGATTTGTCTCTGAATTGCCTGTCGTTATAGGCTTGCAGTTGCATTCCTAGTCCTTGCAATTCGGCTTCGAGGGTAGCCCGTTCCATGATCAGTGGATCTCCCGATGCGATCGCTTTCATTTGGGCGGCATTAAGCACAGTCTCATCAATGTCTTCGATAGTGCGATGCGTCCGATCGCCTGACATTACTTGCGAAATCATCCTCTGCTTGTTCTCAATCGCTTGCCAGAGGAAGGAATCAAATCCCGCTTGGTTGTTTCTACCTTCAGTAACATAGCGGAAGATAAAGACATCGCTCCATTCGTTACCCTGTCTGACTCCTCTGCCTTCTCGCTGTTCGAGATCCGATGGTCGCCAAGGACAATCGATATGGTGCAAGGCAATCAGTTTGCTTTGCATATTTACGCCTGTGCCTAACTTTGATGTGGAACCAAAGACAATTCTGATTTTGCCTTCGTTAATCGCTTCAAATAGCTTTGACTTCTTGGTATCCGTGTCGTAGTCATGGATAAAGGCGATCTGGTCGGCGGGTATCCCCAGCATCACGAGGGTGTCGCGGATATAGCAGTAGCTATTCCACCTGTCTTTTTTGGGTGCATTGCGATCGCAGAAAATCGCTTGGGTTCCTTTGGCGATCGCGGTAATCGTCCAGATTTGCCAGACGTTCCATGCACAGGCGAGCAGTTTGTTATTAATCCATTCACTGGCATTGGGTGATACCAATTTGGTGTGCATACAAGCTTTGGCTCCATCACCTGTGATTTTCAGCATGTTGTCAATTTCGGGTTTGACTTTACGTTTTGCCACTGCCTCGGCGCGATCGCAGAGTTTGTCCATATAGGCAATTTGCTCTGGCGATGGCTTACAGGACATCACATGGTAATGGGGCTTAGGGGTTTTGACTTCGGCAAGAGATGCTGTCTGGATATCGGTGACTTGACACCACATTGCCATTAGTTCGGGCATGTTCACGAATTCGCGTAGGCGGGTTTTCGATTTCAGTTTGCCTGTGGGACTGATTTCTAAGGCGGTGCTGGTTTCACAGAATCTTGAACAGAAGCTATCAAAGTGGGTTAGTCCTTGCTGTTGCAGCAGGTCTAGTTGCAGATAGCGCATCCAAACATCCATCTCAGCCATAGTGTTGCTTAGGGGGGTGCCTGTGGCAAAGATGACTCTCTTGCCGTTAGTGAGCAGGTATCGCACTTTCATGAAGGAGTCATGGGCGCGTTGGCTGTAACCTGTGGGAATGCCAGCAACATTGTGCTGGGTGGTGAGGATTTGCAGTCGTTTGATTTGCTGTACTTCATCTAGGAAGAGCGCATCGATGCCCAGTTGCTCGAAATAAATCACGCGGTCTTTGCGATCGCTGTTTTCGATTTCTTGGATGCGTAAAGAGATTTTCTTTCGCATGGCTTCTAAGTTGCGGAAGACTTGTTTGGATTCTTCTTTGTTGGTAGCTTCACAGATAGAGCTAATTGCGGACATTTGCTCTTCGAGAAACAGGAGTTCGGTTGATTCGCTTATTTGCAGATTGAAGAATTGTTCGTAGGTAAGAATAATCGCGTCGTAGTTATGGGTGGCAATTTGGCTCAGTAGGACACGACGGCGATCTTTGGCAAAGTCTTGAGCATTCGGTACGAGAATCTTGGCTTCGGGGTACAGTCGTCGAAATTCTTTGCTGTACCCTGGCAAGATCGATTTCATGGTTACATGCATGACTTTATGCGCCATGCCTTTGCGCTTTAGTTCCATACCTGCGGCAATCATCGTGGCAGTTTTGCCATAGCCCACCCGATGGGCGGCAAAGGATGCTTTTTGCCGTTCGACACGACGCACGAAGTTGCGCTGGTGGCTTCGCATCTCGAAGTCGGGAGCCATGTTGGGGAAGGTTAGGTGTGAGCCGTCATACATGGTGTCGCGGTAGAGGTTGTGGTATTGGTTGTAGTACAGACAGAGTTGCTCAGCGCGATCTCCTTCACTCCAGATCCATGCTTTGAAGGCGGTTTGGATTTTGTCTTGCATTGTCCGCGATGCTGTGGTGGCTTCTACATTCAGAATGCTTATAACATTGCCCTGTTTGTCTTGGATATGGTCATAGATTTTGGGATCTTTTTGGTTCAGTGAGTGTTCTATCAGTTCAAGTGCGGTATGGCTGGTGGTTCCCCATTCGGTTTTGTTTTGGGGTGAGTTGATCAGTTTACTGTCACCTTTGATTACCCAAATATTGGCGGGGTCGGGATGGAATTTGACGGTGCTGGTTCCTGTATGGCTAAGGAGTTGTTCGCTAAATTCTTTGATTACATCTTCGGGGAGCCAACTCGTTCCTAGTTTGACGCGGATCGTGTTGTGTAATAACAGCTTTAGCTCGTTTGGGGGCATGGCATTGACATTGATGCCTAGCTTCACCGCACAGCGCACTTTGATATCTACATCTAGAGTTTCGGGTAAACAGGGAACTGGTTGATTGCTGCTGATGGTTTGATGGTATTTGTCGATGTTCAGCCAGTTGGGTACTCCGCTTTCTTGCCATGCGACGATTTTGTTGAGTCGGTTGACGACGTTGCCACTGATGAATTCTTCTCTGGTTATCCATTCGGCATTAGTGGTTTCTTGTACTGTTGCTGGTGGGATTGTGCCGTTGTAGAAGATATCGCCTTCTAGTTCGCTGATGACGGTGCTAATGCTTTTGTCGATGAGGTTGGCGATCCAGTCTAGGTCGATATAGCTTTTGGCATCTAGACATTGGGCTAGGGCATCTTTGGCGTTATTTGCCCGATATCTTGGGGTTGCTCTGACTGTGCGTTGATGGAAGATGGGGGCTTTGGCGGGACTTTTGCCTTTGCCTCGGTCAATCTCTAATGCTCTCAATCGATAGTAGTTGGGGTCTTCTTGGAAAATGCTGAGGTTCTCTTTGCTGGTGAAATGTCCAAATCTAATTGCGAACTCATCATATTTTTGATTGAGAATTTGGCGCAGTTTGGCTAGTTCTTTTTCGTCTTCGTACTGCTGCATTCTCAGCACTAAGTCAAGAATCTTGGCGACAGACATGGCTGCACGAATGCGTTGTTGTTGGTTTGCAACTAGTTCGAGCTGATAGTCGGTGCGACGATAGATTTGTCCTTCATGTTCGCAGAAAGCGTTGGGTAGAACTTTTTGTAACTGTGGTGGAATTTGAATTACTTGGGTTTGAGTTACAGATGGTTCATAGAATTTGGCGATCGCTTTCCCAATCTTGCTTATCTCTGCTCTCAGGTCAAAGTTTGCTGGAGCAGTTACTCCTAAATGCTCTCCTCCATAGAGTTTGGCGATTGTCAATTCTCCTAGAATATTACGGAATTTTAATGGGTTTATAGACATGGACTTTTCTCAATTAAAAAAGCGAGTCAATCCTTAATAGGATTGACTCGCTCGGTAGTTTTGGTGTGGTTACTCTTTAGCCTAGCCGCTAGGCAACCTCTACAAACCATTGGTTAATCATGATTGGCTGCTGATTGACTGTGTGTTTGCCCGATGGTGCTGTCTTTACCCAATCAGGATATTGATAGTTTTTCTGATTCGTGGCTCTCAGTTCAGTTTCTGTGAGCTTGCGAAAAATCAAGATATCGGCAACTACTTCGGTGTTGGCAAATCTCTTAAAAGCGATGTCTGGTAATCTAATCGCAGTCACTAGCTCTAACTTATTCGCTAGATATTTCCGAAAGCTGTTATTGGCCGCATCAAGGGTGAAACAACTGGTAATCATGGCTATCAACCCATTTTCCCTCACTAAATCTGTACATTTGGCTAGAAAGTAATTATGGATGCTTAGGTTCAGATGGGCATAGCGAGGATCGTAGAGTTTGTAATTGCCAAAGGGAACGTTGCCGATCGCTAGGTCAAAACTGTTATCACTTAGGCTCACTGTTTCAAATCCCTGAGC
This sequence comes from Pseudanabaena sp. BC1403, assembly GCF_002914585.1. NCBI lineage: Bacteria > Bacillati > Cyanobacteriota > Cyanophyceae > Pseudanabaenales > Pseudanabaenaceae > Pseudanabaena > Pseudanabaena sp. BC1403. The sequence goes on along the minus strand of NZ_PDDM01000051.1, from coordinate 8,955 downwards.
GTAAATCAGCGCTTCTGGGTATAGCAATCTCGCAATTTGGGCAAAGATCGGGTCTAGTTCCACACCTACCCATTGCGATCGCTCTCGCATCAGCGCAGGTTGGCATCCCATAAACGCTAGGGTGTTGCACGCTGGTTCGACGATCGCTCCACCTGTAAAACCGATATCGCTGAGAATATCCCACATGGCGCGGATTACTTCAAAACTAGTTTGGTAAGCGGTTGCCGTCGCGGATTTGGCGGCTTGGATTTCGGCTTGGGTCAATAGTTGGCTTAGTTTTTCATGGCATCGATACTGCCATGTGTTGCCTAGATGATTGGCTTTTACCCAGATATCGGTGAGCGTTCCCCATCCCGATGCTTTGGCGAGTTCTACTTGTTGTTCTGCTGTTGCTGATGATATTGATTTGCTTAGGGCGATCGCTGCGACGGTTGCTTCTGCTTTTACTCGCAGGGAGCTATCAAAATGCTGCTCGATTTCTGGCGTGATCTCGAATATGGGTTGGTACATAGTTGGCTTTTTCTCTAGTTTTTGTTCTTGCGAACAAGCGCTAGCCATAAAAAAAGGACATGACAACTAAAGTCATGTCCTTTTTTCAGATATTGGTTCAAAATCCTCTAGCTGCCTTTGCCTTTGGTTTTTAACCAGTTGTTTAGGTCGGCGATCGTCTCTAGGTCAAATAATGCTTCGGCTAAATTTTCTAACTGCTTTGCCGATAGTTTGTTGACCTTGCCCCTCAAGCTTGGGGTGATCTGTCCAAACTTGCGATTAAGCATCCTTAGCAGCATCGTAGCTTGACCCTTTACCAGTCCGCGCTGCTCGCCCAGTTTCAAGCCTTTTTGCTCGCCTAGTTTTAAGCCACGTTGCTCACCACGCTGCTCGCCCTCTTCTCTTGCCTCTTGATATACTCGCGTTTGCTTTAAATCGCTATATGTAAACATTGCCTCAATCTCCTGACGAGTTAACTTGGGAAATTTATAGACCAACACTGTCTCTATTAATTCTAGTACCTGCTCTTGAATTTCGGTATTGTTTTCCCGCTCAATCTTTTCACCTAGCTGTCTTGCCTTAGTTATAGCTTGACTTTCATTAGACAAGATGAGCTGAATAATACCGATCGCAAAGGAGTCTGTCTCTCGCTCTAGCAGGTCTTCTAGGTAGACTCGCCGTATCCTATGGCAGTCGAACATTTCCTGCACATGGCTTCTTGGCTCTGGTTCATAACTGCGCCTCGCAAAGATGGCGATCGCTTGCCATTCCTGTGCGGGACGGTATTGGTTTAGGTACAGATATATCTCGGATAGGTATTCCCAGTAAAAGTCTTCCTTTTGCTGAAACTGGACTTCAAGTAAATATATCGGTTTGTCTTTGGCTTTTGGGCTAAATATCCCATCAAACCGAAAGGCTTTTTCTTTCACTTCCACTGAGCTAAATTCATAGCCTTCTGCTTCAGCGATCGGGCGTTCGATTAGCTCAAACAGTAGGGTGTGAAAGGTATTGAATAGTTGATAAAAGAGCGTATCCGTTTTCATATCCACTTAGTTTATCAAAGTTTGGGATTGGGAAATTCTTTTTTTCTAGAAGATAGATAATCAAGGGGATAAAGCTGCTTTATCCCCTTGATTTCTAAGCAGCGACTAGTTCGCACACTATGGTCTTTTGATGCGTAGTCAGCGAAGCTGTGTATTCTCCCACCAATACTTTGGCGGAGTCTTTGGCAACAAGTCCCAGCAGGTATGGCTTTTTCCTACTTTTACGGATGACTTCAATCTGATATCTGCCATCTTCTTGGCGTTGAGATACTACGATGGGAATACAGGCATGTTCTCCATCTCCTGTCCATTTGGTTGATGCGAGTTCTCCATACTGCGCTCCTACAATTTGTAGTCGCATCAGTTGGTTGTCATGAAGGCGATCGCAGATCTCTGGCAGGAACATATTAAACACAACGCTTGCGGTTCCGTGATCGCCGTTATGACTGGCTTGCCACATGGCGGCGGCACATGTTTGCACCGTCTGTTCGCCTTTCAGTCGCAGCTTATCGCCCAGTCCTTTCGCCCATTGCACTGCTGCTCTGAGGATTTTCTTGCGGGATTCCCGATCACTTGATAGTTTCATCGCCTCCCTAATCTTGCTGGTATATTCATCGCGGCGAGCGATCGCTCTTTTGTAAAGGGTTTCGTTCGGTTTGACAAATAGTTCGCGGAATTCGAGCAGGGTGCGCTCATGTAAATCTACAGGTTGCCAGATCGTATTCACTGATTGAATCAGTAGAGAGATTGCATCGTTGTATTCTCCACCTGCTTTCATTGGTCGAGCGGGCTGTTTGCATCTCTGTTTGGGGTCGTAGTAGCTACCATAAACTCCTTGCTGCTTGCGATCGATCAGCCAATCTAGTTTTGGTAGGCTTTTGCCCACTTCATCGAGAAAGGCTTGGTCGTGGCTAAGGTCGGATTTGAGCCGATCTACTGCGACTTGTACTTCTTGGGCTAAGCCTGCGATGTACTGATGGTTGCCTGTAGCCCATGCGGTGGCTAGGTAATAGGTAATCAGTCCAATTTGGTTTTCCGTGGATCTGAGAGCGACTTCGGCTAGGGTTCCTTGCACTGCCACTTTGTCGGGTTTGTAAGTGGTGGGTTTGATGTGATGCTTGCGGATTTCTTTGGCGATTTCTGTTAGTTTCTGAACTGATTTCACGCAGAAGGTATCACCATCAAAGTCCATGCCGCAATAATCACGGGCGATGTCTGGATTGACATACATGGTTCCCTGTTGGTTGAGTCCTTTGATATGTTTGTTTGTCCAGATCTGCAAGTCATTCCGATCACGGATGGGATAGCGGAATCCGACATATTCGCCTTCGGGCATTTCGGGGATGCACATTTCGAGTTCTCCTAATTCTTGGAAGGGTTGTGCCATGAAGCTGGAGAAGTTGATACCGCCACTAGTAGCTAGAGTTAACCAACGTCGCCTTACTAAGTCTTCAATCTTTCGCACCACATAGGGATGTTCTAGCAGTTGTCCATGAATGTCATGTTTGAGGATTTCCGCGAGGATTTTGCCATCGGCTTCTTCTTCGTTGTTATCTGCTTCTGGCTCGTCTACTTTGACCCATTGTTCTGTTTGCACCAGTTGGCAGAGTTGTTTGATATCTGACTGGGCGGCGACTAGGGTTTCCGCTTTCTGTTGGGTGGTGGATAAGACATCTTGGGCGATCGCTTGTGGGCTAAACCATTGCCAGACGGTATAGGAGGTCTTGACTCTGCGCTTTTGGGCAAAGTTAACGATTCCTAGTTTCAGGTTTGTTAGTTTGTGGATACCTAATGCTGGTTTATGTCCTTTAAAACATGATAGTGGCAGAATTAGGTCGATTCCTTTTGGACAATTTAGGCTTAACTGCAACGTTCCTTTGGCGACCCATTGATTGGCGACTCCTGCGCGAAACTGGAATGGGGTATTGGCGGGAATCACAAAGTCTTCGCTTTGGCGCAGTTGGTTCAGAAATTCATGGCTAATTTTGCCGTGACAGTCATCGGTACGATGCTCTTTGTCTTGGACAATCAGGATGGTTACTCGTTCGATGCTATAGATTTTCAGGCATTCGGTCATGAGGATGGAGCCGTAGTTGATTTGTCCCATCGCTGTAGGGAAATATGTGGCAAAGGGATTTAGTCCTTGACTGAAGAAGAAGTCTCCATGTTTTCTCGCTCCCGATGCTCCTGCTAGTTGGTATTTGTCTAGCCCTTTGGTTAAGGCAGCGATCGCTTGTTTCTTTAGGGGGGCAATGCTTTTGGTTGCCGTGCTGCGCTTGCTGGCGGATTTGCTGGTTTTAGCGATGGTTTCGGCTTTGGCAATCTTTTGTAAATAGGTGGAAATGTTGCCGATGCTGAGTTTGATATCTGGATGCAGAGCTTCAAGGAGGGTGTCCCGAAATTGGATCTCGTTATCGACGATCTCTCCTGTGGCGAGGTTGGTCTTGGCGATCGTTAGCATCTGTTTATGCTCTCAAAGTAATTTAGCAACTAGATCCAAATCGTTGGATCTAGTTGCTTTTGGTAGTTGTGGATGGACTAGGCTGCTTTCTTGTTCAGGTCTTGGCGATAAACGACAAATCCATTCTTTTGCAGTTCGTCAATGGTGGTGGGCTTTGATGGCAGAAAGTTGATCTTGCCTTCTTTGGTTGCCAGAATCTTGCAGCCATAATGATTTTGCAAGCGTTGAATCACCTTCTCAATCGGCAGATTGATATTCGCCAAAGCCCATCCCTTCTTTGCTTGGTACAGCCACATCTTGTCTGTGCTGACTTGTGGCTTACGGGCTTTGGGTTTGCGGCTGGTTTCAACCACTGCATTGCTGGCTGCTACTGTCTTCTCCAGTTCCTTGACGGGGATTTGTTCGTTGATATGGACGATCAAGGCTCTGGTGGTTACGTGCAGTTCTGCTTGACTAAGTTTGTCAATGATTTTATTAGCAAGTTCTTCAGGGGTATCGAATCTTAGTTGACGGGGCATGTTTTTAGTCTCCTGACTTTATTTTTTTGTTGACAATCGCTCACGGACTTTACGCGCTAGCGTTCTTCTTGGTTATCTTGCTTGTCAATGCAGATATCATGTTTTGATGGATATCTACATTGACGAGCTTGCTCTTTCAAACTAGGCGGTTAGGTAGAAGATCAATTCCTTCTTCTTCAGTTTTCGCCAGTTAGGGATTTTGCGTTCTTTGGCTAAGGGTCTGAGTTCTTGCACGGTCATTTTCGTGAGTGGCTTAGTAGCTAACGCCTCCATGATTTCAGTCTTTTCTTCCTTTACCGAAGCTTCCAGTTTTGGAGCTGCTTTTGCTGAGGGTAAAGTTACTGTTGCATCTGGTAGCACTGAGTTTGTGGCTGTTAGATTCTTGACTGTAACTTCTGATGTTGGCATCTGAGAAGTTGACAGTGATTGAGGGGTGAGTTCATTACCTAGAAATGAGAGTAGGGCATAGGTTAGTGCGGTCAATAATCCCAGTAATGCGATGAGGCTGATTGTTACGATCGCTTCGGTTGCGATCTCGAATAATGATTGAGTTTTCATGGGTTTCCTGATAGGGGTTAAGGTAGTTAAATGTGGCTGGGGGATGTTTCTAGCGATCTTTGCGATTCCAATCGAATTTCAGCGCGATCGCTAGACTGATTTTTAGTTCAATTCTCTTGCTGCGTTTTTTTTAGAGAAGATTTGTGGATAGTCTTCGGACAGAGTTTCCAGATGTCTTGTCGCAACTTCGCGGCAATGTTGTGGATCTGTTGTGTATTCGTTCATTGCAGCTTTGACGAAATATTCAGCATAGGTCAGCATTTCCAAGATGCTCTGATCTACTTTTGAGATTTGGTCTGGATGTTGAGCGAGGTATTCTCCAAATTCTTGAACGCTTTCTTGTACTGCGTCTAAAAGCAAATCCTTGCATTGGATTGTCCGCTTGGTGCCATCTCTGAAAGTCAGCAGTTTTGTGCCGTTGCCAAAATCTGTTACTTTTGCTTGCATCGATTTGGCAAGATCGATTTGCTGTTTTGTGGTCTTCAGACATCTGGCTCTCGAACGATATACCTGCAACTGCGTCTTGCCTGTCATCGCGCCTATTGCAATTTTCATGGTAGTTATTCCTACTACGTCATTAGTCGCGGACTTTAAGCGTAAGCGCTCTTACTGTTTTTCCATAAGTTATGAAGTTAGTAGCATGATATCCGTGTTATTATGCTTTTATGATTCTCTCTTTTCTAAACCAAGGCACTGAAGATGTCTTTAATGGGAAAAATACTAAGCAAGCTAGAAAAATCTGTCCTGCTTCAATTAATCGCGTTGCTGTTCGTAAACTTGACCAAATCAATGCGGCAACTATCCTCGATGACCTCCGCGCTCCTCCCAATAATCGCCTAGAATCTTTGGCTGGCGATCGCCTTGGTCAACATAGTATTCGTATTAATGACCAGTATCGTATTTGTTTTATTTGGTCTAATTCTGGTGCTTCTCAGGTGGAAATTGTCGATTATCACTAAAGTTAAGGTAATAAAAAGGTAATAAATTATGTTAAGAATCCCAACCCGTCGTGTTCCCACTCATCCTGGCGAAATGTTGCTAGAGGAATTTCTGCTACCTCTTAATTTGTCTCAGCGTGACCTTGTTAATGCGATCCACGTTCCCTATCAACGGGTAAATGAGATTGTTAATCGTCGTCGCGGTATTACTCCTAGTACGGCTTTACGCTTGGCTAGGTTCTTTTCCACTTCGGCTGATTTCTGGATGAACCTCCAACAGTCTTGGGATCTCTATCATGCTCAGGTTTCTGAAAATAATGATCTCCAAACCATTCAACCTTTAATAGTTTTGTCTGCTGGCTAACCTCATTGAGATCGCTTTTTTATCTTTGTTCTTGCCTTCCCTTCTGACTCTCTGCGATTAACTGAAGAGCGCGATCGCAGTTTTTGGCATCTCTCACGGTGACTTGGCTGTGCATTATCTCTAATCCTTGCTGTACCAACAGTGGTGAATATTGGAATTTATCTTGATTCACGACTTTAGTGTCCAATGTCAGTGTATCTGTGGCTTGTTCCCATGTGGCTCGGTATTTACCTTCGTTGCCCTTGCGCTCAAATATGAGGTTGCCATTCTGTGATTCTACATATTCACTTTTGATTGCTAAGATTTCCCGCCATTGCGAGGCAACGTGATGGCTCAGTGACTGATGATCTTTGTGCATTGCTTGCTGTGCTTTTTCGGTAATGCTTTCACCTGCAATAAGGTCTTGAATGCGGTCTATATATTTCTCACTCTTGCCCAAATAATCAGCGGTTCGGCTCCATTCCATTAGTTGCTGAATCTCGGCAACAATAGTGTTATCTGATTTGATTGGCTGTGTCGAGAATGGCATAATCTTCCCATCCACATAGTCTCCCAAGGGTTGAAAGTGCATTCCCCATGTGTTGCTATGTCCTTGAAATGTCGTCAGTTCCTTGGCGCTATGCTTTTCCATCTGCGACCATTGTTGTTGATAGGCAACGTCATTCAGCATTTCTGGGGTGATTTTGTACTGTTTACCCACTTTAAAGGCGACTTTCTGCTCTCCTGCGATCGCGATCGCTATGTCCCCTTCCTTAAATCCATAGGCGGCATAGGGTTCATATCTCCGCGTCGTGTGACATCTGCCATGTCCGCGCATTGCTTCGATACAGGTATCGACTGAAAGGGGATTAGCTTCTCCATGCATCTTTAAGGGATAAACCATCTTGACGGGTTTACCTGTAATTGCTACTGATTGTTGAGGTGTTTCAGCTATGACTTTTTCCTTGAAATCATCTTGTGGTGTAGCCTGAGTAATTCTCTGAGGAGAATTAGAAACTGAGGTAAGCGCTTCGCGATCTCTCTCTGGCTCGTACTTTACTCCCATCGCGGCGAGATTCTTCCAAGACATTTCAATTAAACTTGCTTTTACTGCCTGACCTTCATAGAGATAGGTAATCCCGTTAATTCTGCCTCCTAACTGTACTTGTGCTTTTAGTCCCACGTTCTCATCGGCAAGCTTTGCCACAAATTCGGTCATCGTTGGTTGGTTTGCAGCAGCTTTGGTGATCGCTTCTTTTAACTTCGGTACGATTTCATCAAGGTTAACTGCTTCTTTGACTCGCTCTGGTGATAGTCCATGCCATATTTCAGGTAGTTTGAGCGTACTTCTATCGATCGCTAAGTCTGCGTCTTTCTTACTGACTGAAATATTGATATTTGCGATGAACTGACTACCAATGGGCAGATAAGCTGCGTCGTTGTGGACAACGCCCATGTTTTTCCATTGGTCGCCTGTCTGTACCTGAATTACCCTCTTGTCATAGATGGGACTTTGGAGATTGGATTCGATGGCCATTCGGCAATTTAGGGATTCATTCGGTTGCCATTGTCGATCTTTAAGTTCGTTAGTTTCATACTGCAAGCCAATTACTTTGATTTGCTCTACCTGTAGTTCTTGGAGTCGGTTGGCTACGAATTCCGTAAACATTTTGCCTGCGATCGCGCGGTTATTGTTATGCCATAGGGCAGCAGCTCGGCGATCTCGTTCGGTTTCTGGAATTGCATCTCTCTGGGTTTCTAGATATTTCTCGGCGGCAGCAAATTTGTCGTCAACGTCATTTTTAGAAATGCCTAGTTGGAATTCTAGTTTGAGATTGCCGAAGATTTTGTCCTTTTCGATGGTTTTACCATAGGCGGCTAGGGTGGTTGGTGAGATTAAGCCCACATCAATTTTACTTTGGTCAATTAGGGCGACAGCTTTGTATGGATATTGTTTTTCGGTCTTCCAGTCTTTATTCTTTGCCATCTGGATATCGACATTTTCTCCTTTACGGGCGATCTCCCAGATCGGGGATTCGCCATCGGGGTCGGTGCTGATCACGCTGACGATTTCGATTTTATTACCTTTGCTAGAAGTAGCAGTCAACGCTATGCCTTCTTCATGTTCTAGACGACTACGACTAGCGGCGGCTTCGGAGATGAGCTTGTTGTAGTGCGTGGCGACTCCCTTTGCCCATTCGCTATCTGCGGCGGTATGGCTGTCTTTTGGGAAGATATGGTCAAAGCGATTGTAATTGCGATCGCCAATCAAACTATATTCCTTGTAAATCTGGTTGGCTTGCTCTACCATCCAGCCTACGGGGTCTTGGGTATTGGTTTTGATGCCTTCAGTGCCGATATAGGCATAGCTGTTGTCTTTGTCTTTTATCCATTCGACTTGTTTGTATTTGGCGACTTTCTGACAGAATTGAAATTCATCTTCATTAACTTTTCTGGCACTTTTGGGCGTATCGACAGCGCGTTGTATAGCAAAGAAAGGGATAGTTAGGACAATTGACAGAAGGCTTGCTGTACGGCATCCCATAAACTTTCACATTTTCCTATAATCTTACTGACATGATGTTTTAACCTTGCCCAAAATTTC
>NZ_PDDM01000050.1 GCF_002914585.1 Pseudanabaena sp. BC1403 | reverse complement strand
CTATGCTGTAAGCTGCTGTCATTTTCGTTTCTTTTTCTGTCTCTTCTGTTTCAATTTTATGTCCTATCTTAACCTTACTTTGCTATATATAACTTTCTAGAAGAAGCGCAACAGGACGAAATTGCGGCTGAAGTTAAGTTTCGTGCTTTTGTCAAAGAAAACCTATGAATTAATGTTGCTGGGCTTTCGCCCAGCAACATTAATTAAAATCGTCCCGATCGCACTGCATTAGCGAGATCTGTCAAAACATCAACAGTGGTCTCAAAGTTAATACAACCATCGGTAATGCTCTTGCCATATTCCAGTTTTGACAATTCTTTCAAAGGCTGCTTACCTCGATTGAGATGGCTTTCGAGCATGATGCCGACAATATGCTCTGAGCCATTACGCACTTGCTCAGCGATATCTTGCAACACACTCGGCTGAAGATTGTAATCTTGTCCGCTATTGTCGTGACTGCAATCAACCATCATATATGGCTGTAGCTTGCGATCGCTAAGACGATTGGCGATCGCATCTACATGTACCTTGTCGTAGTTTGGGCCCTGCTTGCCGCCACGTAAAACGATATGCCCATCAGGATTGCCTGTCGTAGTGACAATGCTAGAGCGGCCCTCATTACTTACACCAAGAAAACGGTGGGGCTGACGTGCTGACAATAATGCGTTAATCGCCACATCAATGCTGCCATCGGTGCCATTTTTGAAACCTACAGGCATTGATAAGCCAGAGGACATTTCGCGGTGAGTTTGGCTCTCGGTCGTCCGCGCTCCGATCGCAGTCCAAGAGATCAGGTCAGCAAGGTACTGTGGCACAATCGGATCGAGCAGTTCAGTGGCACTGGGCAAGCCCAACTTTGCCACATCCAATAATAATTCCCGCGCCATGTGGATACCGAAATTAATATCAAATGTACCGTTGAGATGTGGATCATTAATCAGCCCCTTCCAGCCCACTGTGGTGCGTGGCTTCTCGAAATAAACACGCATCACGATTTCGAGGGCATCACTGACCTCATCGCGGAATTTTGCAAGTTTCTCGGCATACTCACGGGCGGCTTTAACATCATGAATTGAGCAAGGCCCAACGACGACTAGCAATCGGCGATCGCTACCATTTAAGATATTGCGAATTCTAGCCCTTGCCTCGGAAACAACTTTTGCGATCGCGGTAGTAATGGGTAACTCGGCTTTGACTTCTACGGGTGCTAGCAATGGACAAGTTTCAACCACATGCAGATCGCTTGTCTTAATTTGATCTAAATTGGCATCTACTACTGATACTCCTTGACCAGAAATATTTGCGATTTCAGTTGGGGACACGCCTATTAACTCCATATAAATATCTACTTATACTTTAGCCTCCCTGTGGGATTAACGTATCCCACAGATGGATTTTTGTTACAACTATCTGCAAAAAATATCTTTATTTTTAGTTTGCTTAGATAATTTTAAGTAGCTAAGCGTAATTAAAAAACAGAACTAAAACCTGTGGCGATCGCGCATCGTGCGCCACAGGTTTTTGGGTTTTATGCTTAATTGCAACCAGCTACTTAGTAAATATACTTAAGGAGCATACAGCGATGAAATTACCGTTGTATATCATTCTATTTTTATTTGGATTAGCGATCGCCCAAAGTATCTATTTCTATCCATTACTACCAGAGGTCGTAGGCTCTCATTTTGATGTCGCAGGTAAAGTTAATGGAACTTCTTCTAAGATGGGCTACTTTATAGTCTATTTTGTGTCCCTTGTTATAACTAGTTCCTTTACGGTCATACTGCCTCTAATTTTCAAGTATGTACCAACTTCTATGATTAATTTGCCCCATCGAGAATATTGGCTATCGGATGAACGACGCGAGGAGTCTTTTAAGTTTCTCAATGTACATTTTTCTTGGTTTGGGGTTGCCACGATGCTACTGATGGTGATTATCTTCCATCTCACATTTTTAGCAAATCTAAGTCCGATTAAAGAACTCAGCGTTCCTGCGCCTTGGGCTTTGTTAGTGGCTTTTGTTTTATTCACAGTCTGGTGGACTGTAGTACTATTAAGGCATTTCCCTAAGCCATCATAATTAACCAAGATTTGTCTGTCTCTTTCCTAAATCCGCGATCGCTTAAGTCTCAAAATTAATATAGGCGATCGCTTTTTAGTGATAATTGAGGCGATCGCTTGTTGATTGTCATAACTGTAAAGGCTAATGTCTGTTTTTAACCGCTCTTTGTCTGTAAATTTTCCCCAATCAATATTTTTATCGATCTATTATTAATTAGTCTTCCACTTGTACTACTTCAATAATGGCGCGTTACGCTAAAGCTAACACACCCTACTTGCTAGAATTAGTTTAGAAATACAAGTTAAAATATATGAATATCTGGCTTATTGAACCAAATTTTGAATATCCTCATCTAATGATTCCTCACAAATATACTAATTTGTCTTCTCAAGAAGAAGATGAGTCCGATACGATTTTTTATGAATTAGATGGAACACCATTGAAAGCAATTTGGACTCCATTAGATTTCTATGTTGACAACAACCCAAAATACTTGAAGGGGAGATCAAATTTTATTTGGGATGAAGATTTTTCTTGCAACAAGTATACAATTGATGTATTTGGCAATGATTTGCTAGAAGATATTGAACTATTACCAATATTTATTAATTCCGAAGAATACTACAAGGTAAATATTGTAAGATTTATCGATTGTCTTAACAAAGAAAGAAGTGAAATAGTTTATGATGATGACTATAGTGAATCTATTGTGAATCGAATAGATATAGATCTAGAAGATTTTATGGATAATCAAGATGATGAGAACGAATTAGATGAAAAGAATCCACCAGTTTTTATTACACTGGATGGTAACACAGAAGACAATAATCCTTTTAATGTTTCACATATTAAAAAGTTTGTCATGAATGCTGAAAAAATTCCTAGTTGTATGCTTTTCAGAGTGCCAGAAAAATTTGTTTATCTTTTTGCTACTGATAAATTTAGAGACATATACATTTCGTCAGGTTTCACTGGATTGACTTTTAAGCCTGTAGTAGCGTAGGGTGCGTTCATGAAATGAAACGCACCAAATAAATCTACTTGGAAACTATCCTAATTACTCCAGAGATGTTCATACAAGTAGGTACTGGTTATCTAAAGTGTGATCGAAATATTTGCGCCTTTTTTGTTGGCATGAAATGGGCATTTCAGAATTTATCCACCATTATCTGAGCATTGCCTTAATATAGGCGATCGTTTTTTAGTGATAATTGAGGCGATCGCTGGTTGCTTTTCATACTGGTAAAGGCGATCGCTTAAGTCTCAAGATTAATATAGGCGATCGCTCTTTAGTGATAATTGAGGCGATCGCTTGTTGGTTGTCATACTGGTAAAGGCTAATGTTCAGTCTTTAACTGCACTTTGTCTGTAAATTTTCCCCAATCAAAATTTTTATCAATCTATTATTAATTAGTACTCTATTTGTACTTCTTCAATAATGGCGCGTTACGCTAAAGCTAACACACCCTACTTGCTAAAGATAGGTAATGGAGGAGTATAATAAAAAACCATGGGAAATAGCATATATCTGCAAACTTTTAAGGCTAAGTTTGTTAACGAAAGCAAAATATTAATCCAATCAGGATTAATATTTGAGGATGAGGACATGGATTTATTCCCATGTAGTAAAGATGAAGTTCTTGAGCTTGAAAAAACACTCGGATTTTTTTTACCTCTAGCGTATAAAGAGTTTCTCCTTTGGGGAGGACATCAATCTGCTTGGTTTCTTGTAGGTGAAGATTGTTTTTTTAAAAATATCCTCGACAACCAAGAGTTGGCTCTCGAACTATTGGAAGAGAACAAATTCCCTAAAGAGCTACCAAAAGATGCTTTTATATTCACTTCACACCACGGGTACGAGTTTGATTTTTTCGAGGTTTCTCAAGGAGACAATCCGCCTATATATTGTTACTCAGAGGGTTCCAATGAATCTTTCTTCAAATTAACATATCCTAGCTTTACAGATTATCTTATTGAGATTCTTGAACTTTCGGTAAAATCAATCAGATCCTACGGTGGTTCTCCCTTTATGAAAAGTATCATATTATCCCCTGACGAAGAATTTAATGTCTTTGATGAAATAAAGTAGCGTAGGGTGCGTTCATGAAATGAAACGCACCAAATAAATCTATTTGAAATCCATTCTATTATTCCACAGATCTCCATCCAAACAAGCAAGCGATTTTCTCAAGCTTGCGAGCGATCTTTTGAGCTATGGATTAAGCAGTTCTCAATTACCCATGAGGATGATAAAATTCCGCAATGATCGACAACATCTGTAAATTCCTTGCTGAAACCTTCCCCACCGACTTTGCCAGTTGGCTCTTAGGAGAACCGATCGCATTCACAAAACTCGAACCATCGGAACTCTCCGTCGAACCAATTCGTGCTGACTCCGTTATATTTCTGAAATCATTAAGAATGATCCTCCACATAGAGTTTCAGACTGATCCAAACAAAAATATCCCCTTCCGCATGACCGATTACCTGTTGAGATTGCATCGTCAATTTCCAGACAGGGAAATCTATCAAGTCGTGATTTACCTCACACCCAGCGAATCAACCCTTGTTTACGAAACCACATTTAACCTTGGCGGATTAAGCCATCAATTTAACGTGATCAGGCTTTGGGAGCAGCCCACAGAAATATTTCAGCAATACCAAGGACTATTACCCTTTGCCACCCTCTCACAAACCAACAACCCAGAAGAAACCCTAAGACAAGTTGCCAAGCAAATCGAACAAATTACTGATAAACAAGTACAAAGCAACGTAGCCGCATCGACAGCTATAATATCGGGTATAGCCCTGAACAAAGAAATCATCCAAAGACTTTTAAGGAGCGAAATCATGAAAGAATCAGTTATTTATCAAGAAATTTTGCTTGAGGGTAAGGCTGAGGGTATAGCCGAAGGCGAAGCTAGGGGTATAGCTAAAGGTGAAGCCAAAGGCAAAACTGAAACAGAAAATCAGATTGCTCTAAATATGTTAAGTTCCAACGTTTCCTTAGAATTAGTCTCACAATTTACAGGACTAACTCTAAAACAAGTGCAAAAACTCCAAAAACTTGCCGCACAAAAATCCAAGATGCCAAAGTCTGCTAAAACAAAGCGGCGGAATACATCTCCGATTGGAGAGTGTCCACAACCTTAGTTTAGAAGTTCCTAGGAATTCTCCATAGATGGGAGTGATTGTCTCCCCAGTTACCATTAACAAAGCTCAGTAACTTTGCGATAAAATAGAGAAAATCATGTATATCTCATTAGATATCAATACCTATGCCACGTTATACAGGCATTTCTAGCGAAGCCTTTCGACATCCTCTCGATCACCAAGCCGAACAAGCTCTCCGCAGCGTCCCTGGGTTTGACCTTGTGGCGGGGAAATTTGTCGAGTTTATGTACGAGCGTCCTCAGACGATTTACCACATTGGTAATAGCATTCAGGTAAGTCATCGCCAATATGCAACGATTCATCGGATCTTTAGGGAATGTATTGCTGACCTAGACGTGCAGCCAGAACCAACTTTATTTGTCTCGCAAAATCCTGCTGCTAATAGCTATGCTCTAGGTAAAGATCATCCCTACATTGTGATTAATTCGGGATTATTAGATCTTCTGACTGAAGACGAAATACGTTCGGTGCTTGCCCATGAACTTGGTCATATTAAATGCGGTCACACCACATTAATCCAGATGGCAATGTGGGTAATGAGTATAGTTTCGACTATTAGCGAAATGACTTTCGGCTTAGGTGGGATTGTCAGTAGTGGATTGATTTATGCCTTTTTTGAGTGGCGACGCAAGGCGGAATTATCCAGCGATCGCGCAGCGCTATTAGTCACCGATGAGCTAGATACAGTTCTATCAACGATGATGAAACTATCGGGCGGAAGTTCTGCTTTTGCCCATGAGTTGAGCTTGCCTGAGTTTATTCGTCAATCGGATGCTTATCAAGAACTTGACAAAGATAATCTCAATCAAATTTATAAATTTATGCTCTACAACGGGTTTGGTGCTGGCTCGATGCTCAGTCATCCATTCCCAGTTGAGCGGGTTCACTATATTCGTGAATGGGCAGATTCGGAAGAGTATCGCAATATTAAATCTGGCAATTATAAGCGTGGAGATACGACTGGCGCAGTTGATGTGTCTCAATCTCCCAAGGAAGATAAAAAGTCAGAGAGCGAAGCAGAACGTCTAAAACGTCAAATTGACGAATTGCAAGCCGAAATTAATCGTATTAAGCGACAATAATTTTTATTCTAAAGTTCTGCTTTGCAGAACTTTAGAATAAAAATATTTATGAATCTCCTTGTCGATAGCGATCAATCAAATTTGGTAAGTGGTCAAACCCATCCACACCAATTAAAGCGATAAAATGCGATCGCATCTGTTGCAATAGATTAGAAAAACTCTCTGCTCCCATTTTGCCTTGCAAAATCACTACTAAAGAAGCTGATTGTTGCCACGCTTTACTATGGCGCTGCTCTAGTAGATACATTCCCAAACAAGCGTGATAAGTTGCAGATTCTAGTTGTTTAAGCTGATAGAAAGTTTCGCCGAGATAAGCATGGCTGAGTGCTTGCAAATCGCGATCGCCAATTTGTTGGGTTAGAGTTAAGCCTTTCTCTAAAGCAAGTTGCGCTTGACTTGGCTGCTCGATCGCAATATATGCAGTCCCCAATCCCACCCAACAAAGTGCTTGATTTTGCAAATCATTGAGCTTCTCTGATAGTTTTTGTCCGCGCTCCAAATGATTGATCGCTGTTTCTAGTTCTTCGGGTGTAATTGATTCCTGTTGCCGCGCAATCATCACTTCGCTATAGCCCAAATTAGCGAGAGCATTCGCTTCGCCTTGGCGATCGCCATTTTGTCGCGCCAAAATTACTGCTCTCTGGGCTTGGGACTCACTAGTGCTAAAGTCTTTTTGAATGAGACTGATACGGCTGAGATGATTGAGATTAGCAATCTCGCAGCGTTGATCGCCGACTTCACGAGCAAGATTTACGGCTTCTTGATGGAGTGCGATCGCGTCTCTATGATGCCCCATCCAAGCTTTTGAATAGCCTAAAACTGTGAGAATTCGCGCTTTCTCCTGTGTGTTTTCTGCTTCTTTGAGCGGTTGATCGAGATAGCTAATTGTTTCTCGAAAGCTCTCGCCAGAAAAAGAAGCAAATACGCCACCATAGAGCGGGAAGTTTTCACGTTGGGCAAATGTTCGCAAGGTCTGTAAACTCAGGCGGAAACAGATTTTGGCTAGAGATTGGCGATCGCGTTCTGATAGCTGCTGAGAATTTTGAAAACCACTGCTGAGTTCACCCCAGATCATCGCAAAAGCAACGAAAGTAACCCCTGTCATATGTAGTCCTGCTTTAGCGTCATAGGGCTGCTGATCGAACCAACGCACCAAGCCATTTTGCAAATATCGCAACAAAATAGATAGCTCTACCCAAGCGCTGATATCAATACTAAGTTGAGTCTGTGCGATCGCTGCTGCCGATTGATTACTTGCCTGAGTCGAAAATAGATCGCGAGGCAAAGGACTGGTAATCTGTTGCGCCCAACTATGCCAAGGTCCAGTCACTTTAGAGCGTTCAAATCCAACTTGTCTCTGAGATTCATATAGCCAACTCACGAGGGAGCCTTCCAATAGATCAAAATCTGCTAATCCACGAGTAAGTCCGATCGCAAACTGACGCAATGTAAATGCCTCGGAATCATCGGGGAGAGTGTCGGCTGACTTCTGTAATAATTGCGTGAGCAGTTGAATATGTTGACGCTCAAAAACTGGCGTATGATTTGGATCTAGAACTTGGATTAAAGTCAACAGACGTTCTTGAGGCTCGGCATTAAGGATTGTCTGTATACCTCTAGTACAAGCGTCTTGAACTTGATAATTATTTTGCCACTGTTCCCAAGCATCTTTGAGAATCTTCATAGCGCGGAGTTTCTGATTTGCTTTTGCCTGTTTCACTTCATCAGTTTGAGCAGCAAAGTTTGATTGAAGTAAATTAGCTTGTTCTTCTAAAGCTCGCTCAAATATTTCCCCTGTTCCCGATTCTAAACTCTCACTAAGAATTCGATAGACATGCTCTTTTGATAGCAGTTTTCCATTTTCGATATTAATAATTATGCGATCGACAAAAATAAGGTAGCGTTCCAGAGTTGTAAGCGGCTTGTTTGCAGAATCTGACATATTCGTGTTAGTAGTGTTTGCTTAGTTTAGATCTGTAATACTTTTTTGGCTTAAATCCAGTAACTGATGTTACGTGGATGTAATCATCATCCCTTATCCCTCAGGCTATCGTGTATACGGTAGGGGCGGGTTTTGCATATAGCTCTTGCTTCAGCACAGAATTATCAACTAAACCCGCCCCTACTTTAGAAACTTCCACGTAACATCAGCCAGTAATTAAAAACTATAGCGATCGCGATCACAATAAGCGTGAAGATTAGTCACAAAAGCTTACTTCAATTTAGGCGAATATAGATTGGACTTTGGGTATATGGAGTTGTTATGAATTGTCGGTTCTGCAAAAATTATGATCCAAAAGGTAGACAGGGTGGATACTGCAATTTGTTGTCAGTCTCAGTTCAGGGGAAATGGGATGCTTGTAGTTGCTTCTTAGACAAGTTTCCTAAAGATTCATTGTCTGAAAAAGAAAAATTAACAGCTAGTTTGATTTTGGTCTAAATTTCAGATATTCAAAGAATTAAAGTCCTTATAAAGTAATGCATTTATTCTCTTCGCCTTAATGGCACGATCGCCATGCCTCTAAAAAATTATTGATTTCCTGTAATAACCATTCTTTTTCAGGACGACTTAGCCCCGATCCAAATTTATGGACATAGATGCCTTGATTTAAGCGCAACTCCATGACTGGCTGATTATTTACCTCGTAGGAACTCTTTAGCTCAAGCTGTCTTAAATCTTGGGTTTTGCCTTGGACATGGCGTTTGACTCCTAAAATGTCCCAATCAATACTAAACGTGCGATCGCTAATTACTAAGTAAACTTTGCCAAATACAATTGATAAACCAGCATAGGCTATACCAATACCAACAATCCAAAACGGAATTGAGAAAAGCGCAAAAGCTCCTGCCCTAAGTGCAAATGATGTCCATACGATTAGAAATCCATTCCAAAAAATTGCAAACAGTAGCAGGCTGATGCCCTCACCACGTAGACCAGCAGCAGGAATATCTACCTTTAAAATGTTGTTAGTTTTTTTAATTTCAATACGGCTACCAAGAGGCTTGGGATATTGATATTTAGCATCGGTGCGATCGCTATTTAAGCCAAGCGAATGACTAATTTCTAGAGCTCTGATCCGACTTTCGAGCGATGGCAAGATTGGATTTTGCAAAACATTAAGCGATTGCTTAGCACTGCTGAAGCGATCCTCGATCGCAGGTTCAATCATTTTGTCGAGCCAATCGGCAAAATGGGATGAAATGTTAACTGAGTCACGAAAGCTAAGCTTGAGCTTGATTTCAGGTAGTTCCGCAGGCGATCGCCCTGTCAGTAGAAACAAAATCGTTGCACCAAGTGCATACAGATCGGTGGCGGGGACTGCTTTGCCCCGAAATTGCTCAGGTGGCATATAGCCGTAAGTCCCAACGACGGTACTGCCTCCAACCTGAGTACTGCGATAGGTGTCTTGAACTGCACCAAAATCTACCAACGCAATTTTGCGATCGGGCTGAAGGATGATATTTTGCGGTTTAATGTCGCGATGAATCACGGGTGGTTTGAGTTCATGGAGATATATCAGCACCTCCAGAACTTGCTCAGCAATTTGTTTAACATCTTCCTCGCTACCATGCCAACCATCAGAGATCGCTTGTGCGAGAGATTTTCCCTCCACTAATTGCTGCACGATATAAAAATCACGATCGCGATCGTGATCAATCTGAAAGTAGTCTAAGTAACATGGAATCGCTGGATGATCGAGTTGAGAGAGTACCTTAGCTTCCCGCTCAAATAGTTCAAGTACTTTCCAATCATTCATCCGTCGAAATGATAAAGCTTTGAGAGCAACGCGATCGCCTGTTTGGGCATCTAGGGCAGCATAGGTAATTCCAATACCGCCTTGTCCTAAAACGTTCGTAATACGGTAGCGAGACTGCACAATTTCGCCAGCTTGATGTAGTTCAGTCACAAACTTTTTTCACCTCGTATTTCACATCGTAATACCAATTCACAGAAGTGTTGTCACACTTCTGTGAATTAAAAACCAAACCCTGTAAGGGTTTTAAAAACACTAAATGGGATAGTTCTAAAAAAGAAAAGGATTTAAACAGGTAAGAATGGGCGCTTCGCGCCACCCATCCTTACCTATCTAGCAGTACCTAAAATGGCGTTGCTATTTTAAAAATTAAAAAACCTTACTGGGTTGGTTTTTTAATTTCCGCAAGTGTAGATACACTTGCGGAAATTGGTATGAATTTACAAGATTTGGTTAATGCTTGTTTCAGCAAGGCTTGATAACTATCATCATCAATCTCAAATGCCCCAAATCTCTCAAGATGTGGATTCATCAACTGAGCATCAAATAAACTGTAACCATGCGATCGCAAATGATCTACCAACTTTACCATCGCGACCTTAGAGCCTTCAGGAATTTTAAAAAACATCGATTCACCAATAAACACCCCGCGAATCGCAATCCCCAAAATCCCTCCTGCCAATTGATCCCCTTGCCATGTCTCAAAACTATGCGCCCAACCAGCTTGATGCAAATTGCTATAAAGAGATCTCAGTTCTTTAGAGATCCATGTTGTTTCGCGATCGGCACAGCCAGAAACTACTTCTTCAAAGGCAGTATCGATTCTGGATTCAAAGCGATTTTGATTAATTACCCGTTGTAAAGATTTAGGGTATCGAAAGCGATGATCAAGTGGAATCAAGGTGCGACTATTGGTGTAATACCACTCAATCGGCTCTCCATCACCCTCTGACATCAAAAAATATCCTTGGGTATACCCCTCAATAACGCTGCGGATATTAAATCTTTCCACGAATAAATTTCCAACTCACAAGTAGTAGTTAATTTGGTGACGTTAGTTTGAGCTTAAGCTAACTCTAGTGCAGAAAAGCAAATTAATTTTGAGCAAATTAATCCGATTTGATTTTGGTAGATACTTCAATAAATGTAACTTAATTTATTTCACAATCTATCAGCATAAAAGCCCTTCCTTAATTCTCATTATGAAACCAATTTTTGGGTTTACAGCTCCTACGGAGCTGTAAACCCAAAAATTGGTTTTGATGAAAGTCCACCATCGGCAGACCTTCATCAAAATCATTTTTTATACTGAGAATTGATACAATCCTTTACAACAAATGGTTTGAGAGTGTGCCTCCTTTGGACACACACTCTCAAACCATTTTAATCTCACAAATGAATAGGATTGCTACATGCTGATTTAACTAGTTTAAAAGGCTTTAAACAGATAATTAAACGAAAACTAACGATATATTAGTTGACTAGCTTGAGCGAAGACATAACACTAAAAAATCTAAAATAAAAACAAATAGTTTGCTCCTGCTAGGCAAATTCACCTAATTAGAGCAAACTATTTGTTTTTTATAAATTGTTCTTAAATTGAGATTGAAATTCAGAATCTTTAAATAAGCTGATTCCGTTTGAATGATCATATTCTCTAAGATAGAGATCAAAAACTGGGATCGCTTAACATTTTCTTTATAATCTTATCCAGTAATATTATCTGAGTCAAAACAGGAGATTAATAATTCTTTGCTAGTCAAGATTCCCATAAAAAAGGAAGACACTAAAGAATCTATTCTCTATATAGAGTAAGTCTTTTCACGATCCCGCTATCGATAACAACAAAATAAAATTATAGCGAATCAAAAAAACAAGTGGTATTACATGACTTGGTAGAAGTTACCAGTTAACATGCAATATCACTTGTTTTTTATGTTTTTATTAACTTGTTATTTAAATTCAGAGCCTATATATAAGCTGGCTCCGTTTGAATAATTCTATTTTGCTAGAGATTTTGCCACTTTGGGGATCACTTAAACTTTTCTTTATACTTACATTTTAAAGCTTGGTTCCTGAGTAATTATACTTATCATTTTAATTCCTGAGCATGTGATTTTAAGGATAATCTTCAGAAGATAATCAAAAAGCTTGATTTAGTATCTTTTTCTTTTTTCACTTACTTCTTTCATTCATTTATCACTTTCATTCAATATTCATTTTTAAATATTAGATTATAGTCATATACAGTGCTTATGTAGGCTGTCTGCGATCGCCACTAAATCTCAGCAATTCTCATTATGAAACCAATTTTGGTGTTTCTAGCGCCTTCGGCGCTAGAAACACCAAAATTGGTTGTTTGAAAGCCCGCCAACGGCGGGCTTTCAAACAACCAATTTTTATAATGAGAACTGCTGACTAAATCTACACTTTTTGTCAGACATATTAAGTCATAAACACTGGGCGAGTGATGGCGCAAAATATTGCCACTCGAACTCATTTTTTTGCACCTCAGATGATGGCAGCTATACTAATCCAAACTACTTGGGTAGTCCTATAAATGAAAAGGCTTTATATAGTAAGGATAGGCGGCATTTCGCGCCGCCTATCCTTAAACTATTTAGCACTACCACTACTTCAGCAAAGCATTTGCAAAATTAATGCCGACAACAACAATACCAAAAGCCCAAACAGGCAGAAAGAAAAGTGTACCTCCAAATTCTTTTTGGGTAAGCCAGCCCTTTGAGGTGCGAGAGCGTAAGCGCACTAGTAAATCTATGGCAACCAAAGCAACCCCAACACAAGACATTGTAATTGGATCGGCTAGCTTGAGGAAGAATCCACCTATTAAGGCAATGGGACTAACTGCAACAAACATGATCAGTCCCAATATGTTCCCGCGAATTAGCAAAATAATCATAATTTGTGAAAGTCCTCAAATTATCAAAATGGCAATGCCATTTTAAAGAGAGTTGCGGAGTAAAGCACTACAGATCTCCTTTGGCATTTATACCAATTCACAAAAGTGTTGTCTCACTTTTGTGAATTGGTATTACTTCGTAGATGAGACTATGGACATGAGAGCTTGGATACTAATTGGTTTACTAATGAAATCATCCATACCCACATCTAAGCAAACTTGACGATCTTTGGGCATGGCATCAGCTGTCATCGCCACAATGCGCACATTGCTTTTTAGTTCTGTGCGAATCATCTTTGTGGCAGTCAAACCATCCATTTTTGGCATTTGGACATCCATCAAGATCAGATCGTATTCATGATTTTGTACAGCTTGCACAGCTTCTAATCCATTATTAGCGATCGCATTAATTTGATAGCCTAGACGTTTGAGCATTAATTTAGCCACCATTTGATTGACTCGATTGTCTTCCACCAGTAAAATTCGCAAGGGGAATTTCTCAGCAAACTTCCCATCAACCACATTCTTTTTTGCTAAAACTGTTTGTGTTTGATCAGAAGCTTGGTTAATTAATAGCGCGATCGTAAAATAGAAGGTTGAGCCTTGAGCTGTTAAGGGATTACCTAGTTGTGGCTTCCAATTTATGGGAGGGCTGCCGCCGACTTGACCGAGACTCTCTACCCAAATTGTGCCATCCATCAAATTCACCAGACGTTTGCTGATTGCTAAGCCCAGTCCAGTACCTCCGTATTCACGGCTGATGGAGTTGTCGGCTTGGGTGAAGGCTTGAAATAAGAGGTCAATGCAATGGCTTTGAATACCAATACCTGTATCGGCGATCGCAAATGTTATCTCATATTTCCCCTCCAATCCTTCACCACTAACTGAAATCGAAACATGACCATTTTGAGTAAATTTAAGGGCATTACCAACTAGATTTAGAAGTATTTGACGTAGACGAGCATGATCGCCGATCACATTCTTCGGAATGTTAGGCGCGATCGCATACTTCAAATTAATTTGTTTAGCGATCGCTTGATTTTCAAGTAGATTACAAACGCCTCTGACCAATTCCTCTAAGTCAAAATCTCTTGCTTCTATTTCGAGCATTCCCGATTCAATTTTTGAGAAATCCAGAATGTCATTAATAATTGCCAAAAGCGCTTGACCACTATCTTTAATTGTTTTGACAAACTCTTGTTGGTTAGTTGTAAGTTCTGTCATTTCTAGGATCTGGGTCATCCCGATCACGCCATTCATTGGAGTGCGAATCTCATGACTCATGCTTGCTAGAAATTCACTTTTAGCTTTAGTCGCTGCTTCGGCGGCTGCCTTAGCTTCGATTAAGGCTAGTTCTATTTGTTTACGAGCAGAAATATCTCTAACAATTACTAAGCATTCATCTATACCGCAGGGGAAAACACGTATTTCTTCATGGCAGATCTGATCATTCTTGATGATTTGATGCTCCCATACCTGCAAGTCCCCAGTTGCTAGCGCTTGATCGATCCTTTGCAACTGTAACTTTAGCAGGTCTGGAGGGAGGACTTCCGAAAGATGCTTTGTCAATGGTAAAAATGTACCAGCTTGATCTGTTAAAGGTGGTATAAAGTCCAAGCATGAGCCATCGCGCCTAACTCGTAATAGTAAATCTGGAATGGAACTGAGAATAGCCCGATTTGTCTGCTCACTTTGCTTTAGAGCGATTTCTACTTGTTTGCGATCGCTAATATCAGTTACAAATCCCTCTAACGAGAGCAGATTACCATTATCATCATAGATACCTAGCCCTCTCTCCCAAACCCATTTTTGCTGCCCTGACTTAGTGATAATCCGATACTCACACTCAAAGACTTGGTGAGCATTAACCGCATTCTGCACTATTTGCCAAACCCTATCGACATCGTCAACATGGATTTCTTGACCGCAGGAAATGGAACGCTCGATGAGATATTCATCCTGTCGATAGCCAGTAATATTTATAACTCCTTGACTGACAAATATCGGTGTGTATTCATGATTATTGAGCACGCGATAGACGTAGCCTGGGAGATTACTGATTAAATTTGATAGACTCTTTTCACTGGATTTCAAGGCGATTTCTACTTGTTTGCGATCGCTAATATCATGAGCAAGAGAAAGCATCGATATCAAATTGCCAGACTCATCGACTAATGTTGAGTTATACCATTCGCAATAAATGATGGAGCCATTTTTGTGGTAGTTACGATTTTGGCAAATAACACTACTAACTCCATCCAGCATTTTTGCTGTATCCCGAACCACGTTCTCAAGATCATCCTCGAAGACAAACCGCCATTCATATAAGTATTTACCTAGGGCTTCTTCGGCACTCCAGCCAAATATTTCTTCGGCTTGCTTTGACCAAGCGATTACTCGAAATTCTCGATCCCATCGGATAGTAGCTAAAGGTGAATTCTCAATATGGTAGTTTAGTTCATCAATAGTCTGATCTAGAGCTATTTCGGCTTGTTTTCGAGCAGTGATATCTAGAACTATGCCACAACGCGCAATATCTCCATTTTCTCGATGTTCGTAATTATTAGTATTTCCATTCTGTTCTGGGCGCGAATTTACCTGAATCCATTTCAGTTTTCCTGAAGGGGTGATGATTCTCCATTCATAATGAAAGGGTGTCATCGTCTCAAAACTATAGTTAATTGCTTGATTCAAGCTACCAAGATCTTCTGGTAAAGTTTGTTGATAAATGAGGCGGGGATTTTGTAGCGCCTGCTCAACAGTTAGTTCGTTCAGATCTTCCACCCCTGAACTTATATATTCAAAATAAGTTGAACCATCTGGACGCTGAACCGTGACGTAGATAACTCCTGGTAACGACAAGGCGATTGTCCGAAATCTTGCCTCACTTGTTCGGAGCGCTTCTTCAGATTGTTTGCGATCGCTAATATCGACATGGATTAACACCACTCCATGTTGCTCTGAAGGAATAGGCGCAGCACTTACACTAAACCAACGTAAAATTCCATCAGCACATATAATTCCCGTTTCCACGTCATAGACAGGGGTGTTACTTCTCAAAGCCCTAATGCAAGCATATTCTTCGATGGGCATGGGTGAGCCATCAGGACGGATAACATTAGGATTAGGTTCAGAATCTTGACATTCCTGTAGTAATAACTGAGGTTTCCCAAGCCAGCTTTCGGCAATGATATTGCTCTCAACTATGTAACCATTCTTATCGGTAATGGAAATGCCAATTGGGGCTGTTTGGAAGAGAACTTTATACTGTTCTTGTGATTCTTTGAGGGCAACTTCTACGCGATCAAAGGATTGCTGCACCTGTTTTGTCATTTGGTTAAAGGACATAGCCAATGTGCTAATCTCAGAGATCATACTATTCTCTGCTAAGGGCTCTTGCCAATCCCCACTGGCGATCGCTCGACTAATTCGCAAAATCGGCTTGGTAATCCAACGGGTTGTGATGATGCTAATCCCTGTCGCAACGAGTAAGGTTATTCCATATAATAGAATTGTCCAGACTTTATTGGCTTGCATATCTGCCATAAATTCTGACTCAGGGATGACAACGACAATTGCCCAATTCAGCCCATTGCGATCGCTGATCGGAGTTACTTGAACGCTCTGCCGATCACCATTAATCTCAAATTCAAATTGTTCTGCTTGGCGAATATTTGCTAAGTTGCCATTACGATCGCGTAAGTATTTTGCCGCACCACTAATTTGAAGATTTTGACTGTCAATAGCCTTTAATAATTTCTGATCCTTCGCATTTTGAAAAAGCTGGTATGGCTTCTGGATCAATGATGAAGTTGCTACCAAGGTCTGATCGCGCTCCATAATAAAGACTGTCCCTGTCTTTATATCAATTGCACGGAGAAAACGACTTATTTCTTCAAGGCTGCGAATTCCATAGGTAACACCCAAGAAATTTTCATTTTTGAGATCATAGACTGGCTCAGCTAAAGCAACTAACAGTTCTCCTGTATAGATATGGGGATATATATTTGTCCAAGTTGCTTTCTTGGACTGCACAGCCACTTTAAACCAAGGACGCTGACGCGAATCAAAGTTAACTGATGTTTCTGTAACTTTATCTAGTGAGCCATCAGGATTAGTGGTAAAGGTTTTGTAGTTGCCACCGCCATTGGGCGCTGCCCGAATACTAAATGTGCCATCATTCAATAGTTCGACTGCTCGATGTCCTCCCGTGGGAGTTCCAAACCCAATAATTGTAATTGGCGACAAAGAATTAAGCTGCATCTGTTGCCAAGCCTGTTTCTCTTGACTAGAGAAGTCATCAAAGCTCCACAAGCTTCGACGCAGATCGCTAATGTTATTTTTGTTAACTTGGTCAATGGCTTGCAGATAGGTTGTTGTCTTTTCTGTGACACGGGTACTTATTTCTGCCTTGAGTCTATTGGCAAGCTTATTAGCTGACTCTTTCCCACTTCGATAAGATAAATATGAAACTAGTCCAACCGCGCCAAAAATTTGTACCACGAACGCCAATAGTATCAGCCATTGCAGTGGGATACTAAGTGAACGAGAATGTTTACGGTCAATAATCATTATGGCTGTCGGACACCATTAATATCTTGGCATTATACCTATTCTTGAAAGTGTGACTACACTTTCAAGGATTAAAAACCTAACCTAGTAAGGATTTTAAATTTTCACAATGGCGTTGCCATTATGAAAATTGGTATTATTTTGGGAATATGGCTAATCTGCAAATATTACTGACCGATTACGTCCTTGTTGCTTTGCATAGTAGAGTGCTTGATCGGCTTGATTGATTAGCACATAGGGAGATCGATCAAGTTTAGGAATGTCAGAAGCTATACCCATACTGACTGTAACGATATCACTAACATCTGAATCTTGATGGGGAATTTGTAAATTGGCGATCGCTTTATGCAGATTCTTAGCGACTGCGATCGCTCCTTCCAGATTAGTATTTGGCAAAATCACAATAAATTCTTCTCCTCCATAGCGAGCAACTAGATCCGCAGGACGGCAAACTAATTGATCTACTGCTTGCGCAATCAGTAGAAGAGCCTGATCACCTAATTGATGACCATAATAATCGTTATAGCGTTTGAAATAATCAACGTCAAACATTAGCAAAGACAATGGTTGGCGGTCACGATAGAGCCTTTGCCATTCATAAATAACTCTTTCATCAAAACAGCGTCGATTAGCGATTTCAGTTAAGCCATCAAGGTTAACTAATTTTTGGAGTTCTTGATTCGCAATCCTAAGGTTAGATTCTACTTCTGCAAGAGCTATTTCTGCTTGTTTGCGATCGCTAATATCGAGATAAATCCCTGCGATCGCGTAGGGACTGTCACGGTCATCCATAAGTGGAAACTTAGTGATGAGAAAGGTATGCCGACCATCGGGCAGGGGTATAGTATCTTCAAAGGTAACGGAAATTCCTTCAAAAATCACTTGCAGTTCATGATCACGGGAAATTTTGACATTATCAGCAGGGAAAAGTTCGTAGTCATGCTTTCCTAAAATTTCTTCAGCAGGAGATTGCATCCAATAGGCAAATTCACTGTTGATTGATAGATATTTTCCTTCTAAATCTTTGATTGCAATCGGTGTCGGCGCATTATTTATGAAGGTTTGTAATCTTGATTCGCTAATTCGCATTGCTTGTTCAGCAAATTTGCGATCGCTAATATTGACATGAACTAGCACCACACCATAATTCTCTATAGGAATCGGACTAGCACTCACGCTAAACCATCGCAAAATTCCATCAGAACAAATAACACCCATTTCCTGATCATAAACAGCTTGATTGCTTCTTAAAGCCTTAACACAGGGATATTCTTCGACAGGCATTGGAGAACCATCAGCACGAATAATACTAGGATTAATTTCAGGATATTGATGACGGCTGCTCTCTCTTGACTCAGGTATTCCTAACCAAAGTTCTGCGATCGTATTGCTTTCGATAATGCGAGATTCTTTATCCGTAATTGAAATTCCAATGGGAAGGGTTTGGAATAGAACTTTATATTTTTCCTGTGACTCCTTAAGGGAAACTTCGACTTGTTCTAAGGATTGATATCGCTGACTAATCCAATTCGCTACGATTGTGCCAAGCCCGATGGATAGCATAGTTGTCCATCCATAAACCCAGATCGGCCAATGACTATGGGACAGATAACCCGTCAACCACATCATAGCCATAGCCTGCACCACAAACGGCAATACCATCACCAATTGTAAAGGGATGCTATGAAATAGAAAATGAGGTGTAGATGGACTAACAGTCATGGATTAACGACTAGCAGACGCAAATGAAAGCAGATGCTTTAAGCTTAGGAATGAAAAATAAATAACTTGTGCAAATTAGGATAAGCTCAGACAAAGAGAAAAAAGGAATAATTTTGGGTTATTACAGCGAAGA
>NZ_PDDM01000049.1 GCF_002914585.1 Pseudanabaena sp. BC1403 | reverse complement strand
CTTTCCCTCCGCTTGTCGTCGCTATTATCTTCTCCCTCTCCCTGATTCCTAATTGTTTTTTTACTTATTTTGAGAGCGGAATGTGGGTTTTAGCCATAGCTGTTTGTTTCTCCCATTAATTTCTCGATTTTATCTTGATTTTGATTTTAATAGCGATCGCTATTAATAATTTTAAGTCTGTGGCATCGTAAGTAATAAATCTGCTATGGGAAGCGCGATCTCACTAACTAAGTAAAGCTATAACTCCAGCTTGCTCAAAATGTTTATCGTATGCTAAGGCTTCTAAAATGGTTTTTGTGGGCTTATGCACCTTAGATCTCAAGGGGGATGGTGCATTTTTTGCTAACTAAAAAACTTTCCAAGAAAGTTACCCAAAAAGCCAAATTAGTGTGTTAGGATAAATCCAAGCAGTCAAATTAGTGTGTTTGGGTATATGAGGATCGTGAATAGGCAACCCCTAAATGTTGAGCTACTGACGCTCGATGATGGTACTCAGAAGATCGCTTGGGATATTAAGCAACTTCAGTCTTTATTGGGTATCAGTGATTTGCTCCATCAGGAAGAGTCATCTTCAGCAGTAACCACAGGAGTTAATTCTTCTGGCATACCGACTATTGAGACGGTAATTGCAATATTAGATGAACTTGGTTTAAAGGATTTATACGAAGTTCGATATCGTAAACAGTACGCAACAATTATTCCTAAGACTGATTCTAAGCGTCCAAAAGTTGCTATGTACGTTGTACAGCAGCAATCAGAACTTGCTTTATCTATTCATGAAAAAATATGGAGTGGTCATCAAGCCAAAATTTATTGGTATGAATTTAGTGAATATGCAAGCGGGAGAATAACTAAAGAACTATATATCCCAGTCTCAGAGAAGAGTGATTTTATTGCTAGGCTGACTGAAGTAATGCAAGATCAAGATCCGTGTATATCCATTTTTGAAGAAAACTTATATTCAACTGAAAATTCTTTTTCATTTGAGTTACGAGCTTGTACATATACTCCAGTATTTAAGGATATGCACGAACAAAATATTTGCTATGAATTGACTTCAGATCAACGCTTTCCGTCAACTTCTAGAATAGCACTGTCTGATCGTTCACACCTTACAAGCTTTCTATCTGAGCTAAAAGTTAATATTGAAACTTTCTTTCGTTCAAATGGGGAGAAGCCTGAAAATTCGTTTAAAGAATTTAAACTTGTCGAGACTGAGCCAGAAACTTATGATGATGATTTTTAGGTGGCAAAACTAACTATAACCAATGTATAGAGGATCTAATATGTACATGAGCCAAGTTCAAGAAGGAAAATCTTTTCTTCATCAGGGGCAAATTTGTTTGATGGAATTAATTGAAGGAGTTTTGCAAGATAAAACTCAATACCGTTTATTTCCTGAAGTTTCCCTTGCGCGGATAGTTCAGAAAAATGGACTTGAAGCAAGCCTACATTATGAATTACAGAGGTTTATCAAGAGTTGTAGTTCTCTCGATATTTTGATTTGTCGCCACGAAGCTATGTTTTCTTTACCAGTAATCGCGATAGAACGCCAAAGCCCTTATCATGACTTACCCGATCGCCAAGAAGCAGATCGCAAAAAAGCGGCAATTCTCAGAAAAGCAGAACTTCCATTAATCTATGCTGACGAACCATCTAAAGGAATTGTCCGCTTTGCCAAAGCCGAGCAACCCCAAAATATTTGCTGTGAAGTGAATGTTTATCGAGGTTTAGGACGTGATAAATTGCGTGATTTCTTGCTATCTGTGATGGAAGAAAATCACGAAAAAATTTCTTAATTTATATCGCTAGAAGTGATTTCCTGACGTGCCATAGCAGCCAAATTATCCCATTGATCATCCGTTGTCCTAGAAAAACGAGTCTTCCAAGATTTTTCGTCCTCTATTTCTGCAAGAAAACGAGTAGCGATCGCATCTTGCTCATCAGCAGGAAGTATTTTTAATTGCTCAATCACACGTTCAAGTAATTCAGTCATAGGTTTAGATACTTCAATATTAAAGAATTACATTATATTTATTATCGCCTTGATTTAGATTTTCTTACAATATTTTTGTTGGCAGAGTTTAGAGTAATCAGCTTGATTTGCTTGAATACAAAAATACTAAGCCGCTTTCATATTTACCTCAAATCTCACATCCATACCCGCACGCACCAACATCATCACCAACTTATCAATACTGAACCTCTCAATATCACCATTAATCAAATCGCTAATCCGAGGTTGAGTTTCACCAAAAAACAAAGCAGCTTGCTTTTGAGTCCATCCTTGAGACTGAATAAACCGCTTAATATTCAACATCAAGTCAGCACGAATTTTGAGATTGAGAGCTTCTTCAGGTGCAAATCCCAAATCCTCAAACACATTCGCACTACCTTGAATAACTTCAGAAATTTGATTCTGGCTCATTTGTTTGCCATTTGATTTGTTGAGTTATATTTAATATACCTTATTTGGCATATTTGCGATCACTTGTTCTTAAAAGTATGGATGTTTTAGGCGATCGCTTTAACAAAAAAAAGTGGTACGATAAATTGTACGAGTTTGGATTTATTAATGAAAATTCTTAATGCAAGTGAAGCGAGAGCCAACTTGTTCAGCTTGGTTGAGCAGGTTAACAAAGATCATTTACCAAGATTTATTACAAGTCGGCAAGGTGACGCAGTATTGCTATCTAAATCTGATTGGGAAAGCATACAAGAAACCCTCTATTTACAATCTATCCCTAATCTAGTTGAGTCAATAAGAGCCGTAGAACAGGCGGATGATTGGGTTTCTGAAGATGAATTCCTAGGAGCTTTGAATGGATTGGAAGATTGAATTTAGTCGGAATGTGGTTAAGGATGCAAAAAAGTTAAAGTCTGCTAATTTGGACTCTAGCCTCAAGTCTTTACTAGAAATTCTCAAACAAAATCCTTATGAACCTCCCTATGAAAAACTTTCAGGCAACTTAAAAGGATATTTTTCAAGAAGAATCAATATCAAACATCGTCTGGTTTATTCAGTCAATGATGAAGCTAAAAACATTAGAGTTGTTTCTGTATTGTCACATTATGAATAGTCAGAGATTAGTGGAGATCGCTGTTTGATGTTGTTTGTTGGAGGCGATCTCTTGTGGGGTGAAGTTGGATATTTGAGGCGATCGCTATCAAGTTTGGTTCATTGCTAAGCCGCGTGTTTTGGCACAATTAAGTATTATGGTAATCGCGTATTCTTGATATGACATCAGATCCATGACACAAACAATTTCTTTCAAACTCTCCGAACTCGCAGCCGAGTTTGTCGCCTCACTGCCCGATTGTCGATTTGAATCCGATGGTACTGATCCCATAATTACGGGTGTCGCCGCGATCGATAAGGCGCAATCTGGAGAGATAACCTTTGTGTCTTCATCGAAATTTGTCGCCCATCTCAAGGATACCCAAGCTAGCGCTGTCATCCTCGATCTCAAAACTCCGTCAACCCTGCCTTGTATTCGTACCGCCCATCCCCGCATCCTATTTGCCAAGGTTCTCGAAAAGTTTTATCAACCGCCCACTCCGCCTGTCGGTATTCATCCCACCGCAATTTTGGGTGAAGATGTGCAATTGGGAAATAACGTTGCGATCGCACCCTATGTCGTCATTAGCGATCGCGTCAAAATTGGCGATAATGTCACGATTTATCCCCATGTCACCATTTACAACGATGTCGAGATTGGCGCAAATACGACCATTCATGCCAATTGTGTAATTAGCGATCGCACTCAAATCGGCGCAAATTGTCTGTTCCATCCCAGCACAGTTTTAGGCGGCGACGGCTTTGGCTTCGAGATTTCCCCCAATGGCACATGGTACAAAGTCCCTCAAATCGGACATGTGATCATTGAAGATAATGTCGAACTAGGCTGCTCCTGCGCCGTTGACCGTCCTGCTGTTGGCGTGACGATTATTCATAAGGGCGCAAAACTGGATAACTTTGTCCAAATCGGTCATGGAGTCGAAGTTGGAGCACACTCGGTTCTCGCTTCACAGGTGGGCTTAGCAGGCGGTGTCACCCTCGGACATCATGTAGTCATGGCAGGTCAGGTTGGTGCTGCTAATCACATCCACATCGGTGATGGCGCAATCATTGGTGCAAAGTCGGGTATTCCTAGCGATGTTCCCGCAGGTGTCACGATGATGGGATATCCAGTCGTTCCTGAAAAAGACTGGAAGCGCATCGTTATTTCGGAGCGTCAACTTCCAGATTTATTACACACAGTTCGCAAACTAGAAAAGAGAATTGCGGAACTAGAAGCAAAGACTGCTGAATAGCAGTAGGCAAACCTAAAAGAGAGTTGCGCCGCAACTCTCTTTTAGGTTTGCCTATAGAATATATTAATCACGCACAGGTCTATGCGAGGGCAAATCCATGACTCTGCAACCATTAACTCATGAAGCGATCGCCCCAGAGATCGACTATCCAGATAGTGACGGTAATCCTATGTCTGACAATACCGAGCAGTTTCGCTGGATTGTTATCATCAAAGAAAATCTAGAAATTATGTATGCTAACGATCCCCATGTATTTGTGGGAGGAGACTTGGCTTGGTATCCTGTGCGCTATACCCTAAGACGTATGGCTCCAGATGTGATGGTTGCATTTGGCAGACCTAAAGGTAGGCGAGGCTCTTACAAGCAATGGCTAGAGGATAATATCTCTCCACAGGTTGCTTTTGAGATTTTGTCACCAAGCAATAAAGATAGTCGCGGTATTGATGCTCTAGATGAGAAGTTTACATTTTATGAAACCTATGGCATTCAGGAATATTATATTTACGATCCTGATGATTTAACCCTAGCAGGCTGGCAGAGACAAGGCGATCACCTAACTCCAATTCTCTTAATGAGCAACTGGGTGAGTCCACTGTTAGGAATCCGTTTTGATTGGGTAGCAGGACAAGAATTAGTATTATTTCGTCCCGACGGGCAAAAATTTCTATCCCCTGTAGAGTTAGATCAACTATTGCAGCAATCTAAGATTCACGTTTGGCAGGAGCAGCAACGCGCTGAACAGGAACGTAAACGTGCTGATCGCCTTGCAGAGCGTTTACGTGCTTTGGGTATCGATCCAGATGATGAGTTTTAATTATAAACCTGTAAAGTTGCGCCCCTGCGGGGCGCAACTTTACAGGTTTGGGTAATTTATTTTGTATAAGTACTTATTTATTGACTTCCATACACATAGCGATCGCAAATCCCCAGATCTAATCAATTTGCAAACTCTCCATGTTACGCCAGAATTGCAAGCAGAAGAACTGCCGAACATCTGTAGTCTTGGTTTGCATCCTTGGTTTATCCAATTAGAAACATGGGAATCTGCATGGTCAAATCTTGTGGATTTAGCGAAATTATCGCAGGTTGTAGCGATCGGTGAATGTGGATTAGATCGGAATATTGATTTGCCTTTAGAAACACAAATTTCTATTTTTCAAAAACATATAAAACTTGCGGAATCATTACAGAAACCGCTTGTAATTCATTGTGTCAGAGCTTTTTCAGAATTAATTGCTCTTAAGAAAGATACTAAATCTACGGTTCCTTGGATTATTCATGGCTTCAATAAGAAAGAAGAAGTCTTTCAACAACTGCTCAAGCATGATTTCTATTTCTCCTTTGGAGCCGCAATTTTAAGCGATCGCTCTCCTATTCTGCAAGCGATCGCTACAATACCAAATGGTAAATTTCTCTTAGAAACAGATGATCGTACTGATATTAGTATCAATCAAATTTATGATCGTGCTGCCGCATTGCGTCACGTTTCTAGAGAAGCACTGCAAACTCAACTAATTGAAACTTATTACCAATTGACTGGGCTGAGCTGAATCATTGGCAAGATCAACTGCATCCATATCCAACCCAATTTCGCTGAGTAATTCCTGTGCCGCAGTCAACATTTCTGGCTCAAGCCCTTTTAAATCATCGCGAGTACTGAGATAGGTCTTGAGAGCAGTCATTGGATCGAGCGCCTCGGCAGTGCTGAGTTCTGGCATCCTACTACGCGGATTTTGACTGACAACTTCAGGGATCAATGCATAGTTATGAGCGATCGCCATTGCTTCATGTAATAGGCGATCGTCGATTAATGCTAACTGCTCAGCTCTGACCTTATAGATTAGTCTAGCGATCGCTTGATCGATTTTCCCTTTGGCGATCGCTTTAAGTAACTTCGCCTGTGGATCATCCGATTGGGTCACATCCACTTCCATCGTCCGAAAAGCACGGGTAGGAATTGGGCAAAAATCAAACTTCACATTCCCCTTCTCAACTTCCAACCAGCAATATCCTTTCGCTTCATTCTCTTCTCCAAAGTCTACTCTCTCAATACTACCTGGGTAGACTACAAGCGGTTGCGTGGCTAGAATCTGATGACGATGCACATGACCGAGCGCCACATAATCAAAGGCTTCACGAGTTAGCATCGAAAGTGGAATCGTGAAACCTTTGCCAGCCGCTAAAAATCTCTCTGCTCCATAGGTAGCAGTATCCACCATCACATGAGCGAGCATAATCGTCGGTAATTGTGGATCGAGTTGGCGGATTTCACCTTCGATCACTACCTGCAAGCGATCGATCAAAAACTGGCTTACTTCAGTCATGGAGAAGCCTTCTGTCTCAGATTTAGTCAACAAAGTCGATCGCGTAATCCAAGGCAAAGTAATAATCTGAATATCCCCTGCGTCTGTTGAAATTCGATGTGTTGCGATCGTGTCTCCCACTGTGAAGTTTGGCACGGCTAAACTGCGATAAATTGCTAGACTCGCTCCGCCAACTCCCTGTGAATGTTGGTCATGATTGCCCACTAATAACACCGTAGGAATCCCAGCATCCGCAAGGCGACGAAATTGCTTGGCAAAAGCCTGTTGCACTAGTGGCGGCGGCGTAGCATCTGGAAAAGCATCACCACCAAATAGAACGATATCGGCTGGCTCGTTAATTGCGCGATCTATACAGATCGTCAATGCTGCTACAAAGTCTTCTAGACGAGTATTCAATCCTGTTTGAGGATTAACCTTGCCATGAGTGGTACTGCCAAGATGAATATCGGAGAGGTGTAAAACTTTAATAGTCATTATATTCCTCTTGCTTAAAAAGCAAAAGGGGGGACGCTTAGCGTCCCCCCTTTTGCTTTATGTTACTACACGCCTACAGGTGCAGGAATACTATTGAAAGCAATAGATGGCTTGTTGAATACTTGAGCCAATTGACGAGGAGCGCGATCGCACCAGTTCTTTTTGCCATAGACATAACCAGCGATTAGAGGCAATGCCACGGTTGCTTCGGAGTAAACCATTTGCTCTTGGACAATATCAACCTTGCCCCAAGAATGTGCTTCCTTCAAGGTCGAACCAGATAGAGCGCCATCACGTTCATCAGCAACAGTGATTTGAACTGCATACTTATGCATTGCCGCCTCAAATCCAAGCAACTCAGCAGCAACTACTGTATCTTGAGCAAAGTTCTTAGGAACACCACCACCGATCATAAATAGACCAGTGTGAGGACTTGCCAACTTGCACTGAGTCAACTCGCGGAAGTCGCGTACAGAGTCGATGCTGACATGCTCTTCAGGAGAGAACCACTGATGATGAACTAAGCCAAAACCTGCGGAACAGTCGCTGAAAGCAGGAACGAAGATGGGAACTTGATGCTCGTAAGCTGCCAACACAACGGAGTGGCGATTTTTAGCATTCTTGTCAAGATATGCGCCCATTTCATAAATGAACTCACGGGAAGAATAGGGACGAGGAGGAAGTGAGTTAGCGATTTCAGCGATTGTCATGTCGCAAACACGCAATTCATCTTCGTCAATGTAGGTGTCATAGATGCGATCGATCGCATTTTCGCGGAGCACTGTGTCATCAGCAAATGTATCACCGACATAGTGACGAAATCCGAGGGCTTCAAAGAAGTCTTGATCAACGATGTTTGCGCCTGTAGAGACAATCATGTCTACCATGTTGTTGGCGATTAAGTCGTAGACAATTCCTTTAAGACCCGCACTAAATAAAGAACCTGCCAAACACAAGATGATTGCGCAATCTTTGTCTTTGATCATATCGTCATAGATATGAGCAGCACGGCCAAGGTTTCTACCTTGAAAAGCTGTGTTAGCCATTGCATCAACCAATCCGACCACATCAAAAGCCTTGATGTCAATGTGTTCTACAGTCTGTTTAAGTAGTTCGCGTTTCATGATTTTGTTTTGTCCTAGATGTTATGTGTTGTAGATGTATGCGAAAAAATTTTGAGCATAATTCCATAACAAAACAAGCGAAACCAAACATCCAAGAACAATAACTTTTTCTTTGCGCCGCACAAATAACATTGTTACTATCTAATCAGTCAAAAGATAGATATTAACAATTTTAAAATCTGCAAGCAGAAAAAATTTCGCCCCAAGCGTCTTTTCTACAGCTTATTAAGTTTTGGAAAATATTTAGTCTTCTCCACGATGAGAAGCGATCGACCGAGGTTGTTAACGGTGGTTACAACCCTTATAGTTAGAAGGTCGATCGGAACATACTAGGTCCTTCACAGGCATCATCCCAAGAAAGAGTGGGGTCAGACTCGCGTCTTTCATCCAACTTTAGGTTGAGGAGCCAATCACATCCAAGCAATAAAACCAGTTTTTTCAATTTCTATTTAGCTGAGTGCAACAAATCCTTCGTTATCATAGCACTTTTTTTTGGAAATACAAGCAAAATGGCGCTAGAGGATTTACATGTAAATTCGTTTAATTATGTATTAGAGAGGCTTGTAGAGACTTAAGCTTTTTTCTTGAAACAAAGACGTATTTTCATTCAGGGACGATCATGATGACAGTGCAGTATCAGACGGCTCTACAGTCCTATGCAGAGGGTCGGTATAAAGAGGCGATGCAGCAGTTTTCAGAACTGTTGCATGAAGACCCTCGTAACCCTAAGCTGCATATTTGGTTAGGCGCAACCTTTCGTAAGGCAGGTAAAATTGAGTACGCTAAGGTGCAATATCAGCAAGTATTGACTCTTACAGACGATCCAGATTTGCTTGATCTTGCTAGTACTTCGCTTGCTCAAATCCAAAATAAATTAGCTAATATTTCCCAGACAAATAATTCTCAAAAAGTTCTTCAGAAAAAAGATGTAGAAATACTCGATAGTCAAAACTTTAAAGAAGCCAGCGATGTAGATAAAGCTCAAGAAGCTAACTATAGAAACTTGCAGCCAAATGTTGTCTCAAAGATAAATGGTCAATCTAGCAGCAATAGCAGCATTTCCTACATTCTTGACCATGACGACTCGACAACGGGCGATATTGCCATATTATCTAATCCTTCTTCTATTAATGTAACTTTTAATCCAAAAGTTGCTGTAAATGCTCGGGTTAACGGTAATGGAATAGTACCACCTCCACCAGCGATAGCAGCGCAATTTAAGAGTCAGCAAGAAGAGCAGGAGCATGAACAAATAACCATTCTGCAAGAACAATCATATGCAGATGATGAGACTCTGCTAGTGGGAGATATGGGGAATATAATGATTGGAGACCTTGGGGATATAACAGATAGGGCTCCCACATCATTTTTGAGTAATACAATTGCCAATATCCAAGAATCGAATCAAAATAATAAACAAAAAATCGAATTTCCACCCGTAGAATCTTTATCTTTGGGTTGGGGGCTAGATTCTCAAAGTCAGGAGCTTAGCGAAGATCGTAGTACTTCTCTGAGTAAAGCTCCCATGAGAAATGATGCTTCGACGATCGCATTGGAGGATATGTTTAAATTCTCTAGTGTTAGTCATAAGATTACTTTATGGGGTACCTTGGTGGCGACTATTCCTGCGATCGCTTTGGGTGTTGCAGCATACCAAGTAGGTGATGGATTACTGTTAAATAAGGCTAAACAAGCACAGCAATTGGATGCGATCGCTTTAGCAAACGTGACCAGAAATTTTTTAACACAGCAGATTAATGATGTGGAAGTGCTGCAAAAATTGCTTGTCTCAACTGAACTGGGGCAAAACACCCTGCAAAAGCTCCCACCGCTTCCATCAACAGACAAAGCAGCTAATCCTCTCAGTTCATTGCCTATTGCCCAGCAACGTCAATATAAGCAACAGTTGACTAATCGGTTAAATCTTTATGGTCAAGCTTATCCTAATTACAATAGCATTGCGTTGTTTAGCACTAATGGCGAGCTAATTGCTCAGTCAAGCAAATCGAAAACCTTACAAACTCTTAACCCTAATATCCTCACTAAAGTCGGTTCTGTGGATAACGTCTTGTTTAGTAATCCAGTAGTTGAGAAAGATGGGGTGTATCTCTACGCAGCTAGGTCAATTAAGAGTTCTGTTTCGCAAAAGATCAACATGATTTTGCAGGTTGAAATTCCTGTTAAATCATTGGTAAACGATTTAAACAATAACAGTAAAGGTGCTAATGAAAATAGAAGTTTTTATGTTATTGATAGCTCTAACAAATATATTGCTAGTTCACAGCCTGTCACAGTTGGTGAAGATGCATTAACAAATTTTGCAGTGCTTCCTGATTTGCGAACTTTACAATCATCAGGCTCAGGCGATATGGTCAAGAGCGATCGCAATGGGCAGTTGCTTGCCTATGCCCCCGTGCCTAATATGCAGACTTATGACATGTTGACATGGGATGTATTAACGACAATAGACAAGACTAAAGTGATAGCTGGCAATCAAAGCCTCCTGATGGTGATTGGGATTGGTATAGCTGCTACCCCATTGCTAGTAGCGACAGTCGCTTATGCATTATCTCGCAAACTTAGCTCAAGACTGAAAGATATTCGTGCTGCCTTAAGAGATATTAGACAAGGAAATGCTGATATCAGTCTTGGCGCATTGAGTGTGGATGGAAATGATGAACTATCAGATATTTCCTTAAGTATTAATAAAATGTCTGAACAATTCCAGACGATGATGCAAAAGCAAGAGCAGGAAAAACAGAACTTGCAGTTGCAGGTAGTGAAGCTATTTAAGATCTTAGCAAAACTTGCTAGAGAAGAAAAACGTGAAGTTCAAGATGCGGATTTGTCTGATGATAATGTACTACGTCTGGGCAAAAAAGTGCGAGCGGAAATAGTACAGCGTCATGCTGAAGTTGAGAGCTATCGCGAACAGAAGGAAGAACTTCAAGATCATTTGATACAAATGCTTAAGGATGTACAAGCATTGTCTGATGGGGATCTTACGGTTTCTACTCAATCGGTTGATGGGAGCTTACCCAATGTCGCCATATTTTTTGATGATGTCATTCGGGGATTGCAAAATATTGTCGGTCAAGTTAAATCTTCGGCAAACCAAGTTAATTTCTCTCTCGGACAAAACGAACAAGCGCTCTCTAATCTTACTAGTGTTTCGCAAAGGCAGGTAGACACAGTGACACGCTCACTAAACACCATGCAGATGTCCAAGCTTTCAGCAACGCGAATTGTTAATAATAGTCAGCAAGTATTGCAATCATCGCAACTAGTAGTGGAAAAACTATCGGATAGCGATCGCTCTATTGATGCAGTGATGTCCAAAGTTGGAGAATTGCAAAATACAGTTACGACAACTGCTAAGAGGGTCAAACATTTAGGTGTTGTCTCCCAAAAAATTGCTAAGGCAATTTCTTCAATTAATGAAATTGCGATTAAAACTAACTTTCTGGCGATCAATGCCACGCTTGAAGCATCTCGGACAAATGGAGTTAATGGTGGGTTTGTGGTGATTGCAGAAGAGGTGGGAGAACTAGCTGCTCGTTCAGTTACTGCGACGAAAGAAGTGGAAACCCTACTCAGAAATATTCAGAGTGAGACTAATGCAGTAATGGCGGCAGTTGAGTCTGGTAGTAATCAACTCTCAGAAAGTAATGCTTTGGCGATCGCGGCTAAGGATAGCTTGCAACAAATTGCCCAAATCTCACAACAAATTGATGGATTAATGGTCACAATATCAGAGGCGACAACTTCACAAGCTCAGACATCTGAGGGGGTTGCCAACTTGATGAATGATATTTCGCATATAGCTAAAAGGACGCTTGCATCTTCTTCAGAAGCTGCAAAGTTAATTCAAGCAACAAGAGGCTATTCTGGAGAACTCCAAAAATCCTTGACTCATTTCAAAACTCGCTAAAATTTGGTTGGGCATCGACAATGCCTAGCAAGAGAAGTATTGCTGATTTGAAGATATAAAGTTTACCAGAGATATACAAGTGAAGGGTTTTCCTATGATTGAAATAGTGCCACAAACCAAGAAGATCTTTTCTAGCGAAGCTCAAGCTTTTATGAATGAGTTGAAGAATAGAATTTTAGAGTTAGATGCAAGTCTGCCAAATTTTCACAAACAAATTGATAGCTTATTCTCAACAATCAATTTGCTTCAAGCTTCTGCAATTAATGCTGATTTTTATGCTCCTAATTCCTCTTTTGCCACAATAATTCATAATCTTGAAGGGGTAATTAATCTGCTGCGAGATCGCCGTAATGATCTAGATTGGGTTGTTAAGGAATTACTCATTGAAGTGGTTAATATTTCCAATCAAGTAATTAATGAATATTGCTTAGGGATAGATTTGGCTAAGGACTGGACAGGATTACAGCGTAACTTGTTTAATCAAATAAACGAAAATTTGCAATCCCAAACAAAGGAGGAAGTTACATCTCAAAAGATTTTAGAATCCCATAACAATCCAAATGAGCCTTTTAATCTAAAAGATACCCCAGAAGATTTACATCTGTTTGATATAGATTTTGATGTGGAGCCCAATCAATTAAATCAGGAAGGCTCCTATATAATGCCAATGGAAAGAATAGACAATTCAGATAGTTTTCTAATGCTACAAATAGATCAAGAGGATGATTTTTTTGGCTCTAGTGAGTTGTTTGAAGATGTCTCTGGAAGTTCTTTGGATGAATTGACTGCTCTATTTCCTAGCTTGTCAACAAATTCTTTTGCAGGTGATTTAGATAAGTTGACTGGAGACATACAGCACTCTAATGAAACTAGCAAAGAAGAAAGATTGCCATTGCAAATGCCAGAGTTGTTTGTAGAAATATTCTCAGCAACACCTGTGGAGCAGCTACTAGATAATGATAATGAAATTGAAGTTCAAGAAGTTAAGCGAAATGATCACGAAGCAGATATTGAAGATATGGGCGGACTCGAAGATGTTTGGACTAAATTTACAGCAATGGAGTCTTGCAAAGAAGAGAATGAGGAAGAACTAGTTCCTGCCTTTGACTTATCCGATTTTGCCGAGCCTAGTGATGCCGCTTCTGGGGGTATGACTTCCGACAGTTTTTTTGAGTCTTTAGATAACAGTACATCTAGTCTAGATTCTGAGCATTATCTCCAGCCAAATACATCTGCTAGTCAGAGTCAGCCAAATCTAGAGAGCGAATCAATATTATCAGAAATGCTCAAAGAAGATTTTCCTGCTTCAGATGTTGACACGGCTATAGAGGAATCTCCAATTTATCAGAATAATGCTGAGGATGTTAGTTCTGCTTGGCATGACTTATCACTTATGAATTTTGGAGATACAGAAATCTCTTATGAAAATTTCGCTGCTTTATCTCTGGAAACAAAGCCTGATATGGATTTAGATATGAGTGCGATTAGTAACAGTCCAGCAGATATGCAGATTGAGGCAAGGGGAAATGATGCGACTATTCGTGTTCCTTTAAATCATTTAGAAATGTTGGAGGATTTATCAGAAGAATTATTAGTGCGTAAGGGAAGTTTAGATATTTATGTTGGTGAAATCAAAACTTTGTCGGGACAAGCCCAAAGCCATTTACAGGAATTAGAGCTTAACTCAAATAGCCAGAACCAAACTGCGATCGCGGGATTGCAAAATGCAGTTGAGCAGATTGTGAATGTACTTGCTCTCACTGAACAGCAAACCTACGTAATGAATCAAGATGTTAATCATTTAAGAAAAAATCTGCGGCAAGTACTCAAATACCCAATTTCCGCTCTCGTGACAAGGTTCCCGCGTATTTTGCGCGAACTGTCACCACAGTATGGAAAGCAGGTGGAGTTGGTTGTTCAAGGCGCTGGAGTAGAAGTTGAGAGATTAATTTCTGAAATAATCGCTGAGCCGCTTGAGCTATTACTTCGGAATGCCTTTAAACATGGAATTGAATCTCCTCATGATCGCCAGCAACATAGGAAAACCCCTCAAGGCAGAATTGAATTTATAGCAACTCAAACCGATGAAAGTACGATAATTAAGGTTAGTGATGATGGTTGCGGCATTGATATAGAAAAGATACGCCATCAGGTTGAACAATCGGCAAAGATCGCAGGCATGTCAGGTTTTTCAACAATGGATATGAGTGATGAGCAATTAATCAATTTAATTTTTGAGCCAAGCTTTAATCTTGTACATAGTAATTCAGAAACTGGGGCTAAATTAAGTGATGTAAAAAAGAAACTGCGAGAGTTTGGTGGCAATATTTCGGTGGAGTCACAAAAGGGAAAAGGCACCCAATTTACCCTCGTTTTGCCGAATGTACTCTCCTTAATTCGCGTATTGCTAATTGATATTAATCAAATGTGCCTTGCCATTCCCAGTAAGATCGTATTGGAAGTAATTCCCTGTAATTCTCAGGTTCTTAATGTTGAAGAGCA
The DNA here is from genome assembly GCF_002914585.1 of Pseudanabaena sp. BC1403. NCBI lineage: Bacteria > Bacillati > Cyanobacteriota > Cyanophyceae > Pseudanabaenales > Pseudanabaenaceae > Pseudanabaena > Pseudanabaena sp. BC1403. The sequence goes on along the minus strand of NZ_PDDM01000049.1, from coordinate 6,178 downwards.
AGATACCCTACTATGGCGCGATCGCATACTGCCTATAGTTCGACTAAACTCTTTGCTCAAGCTAAATTGTCGGCATAGCTTGAGCCAATCAGTTCTGCGATCGAACCAATCTCCACAATCAACAAATTTATCTGAAAACCAGAAACCTCCTCATGCCGTGCCTTCGATTTTAGTGATCCATTACGAGGAGCATCTATTTGCCTTACAAACTGATGGCTGCTGGCACGATCAGGAAGCCACATTTCATCAAATTGAAGGTAATATTCTGCTTCCACAACTTTGTCACGGCACAGTTGTTTTGGGAAGTAATCAGGCTCTAGCTTTGCTCAATCCTGCCGAATTAGTTAGCCAATGTCTGCGCCCTAAAGACAATGTTTTGGGCTCTCAGGGGATTCCCGCAAGATTAGATAATCTGAGTAGCCTATCTGACTTCTTTAGTGCAGGAGATACGGCTCCCTCTCTTTCCATATCATCAGCGCCAACAGATATTAATTCAGAACATGAATTGGTTCGAGCGCCTGAACCTGAAAATCTTGAAAGCTCAGGACTATTCACAAGTGAGCAGGTAAAATCTCAGGTAAGGCAATCGCATCAGCCGAGAGTATTAATTGTGGAGTCTTCAGCCAATGTGCGACGCTATCTAGCTATGACGCTCACCAAATCAGGCTTTTTGACTGAGCAAGTTCAGGATGGTAAAGAGGCGATCGCGTATCTCAAAAACTGTTTAGAGATAAAACTAAAAGTTGATGCAGTGATCACTGATTTAGAAATGCCTCATATGGATGGATTTAAGCTCTTGTCGAGTATTCGTGCTGACGTAGATCTAAAAAACTTACCGATTATCGTGCTGACTGCAAAGAATAATGACAATTATCGGAAGCTAGCTTTAGCTCTGGGTGCGAAGGCATACTTCTATAAACCATATCGAGAACAAGAACTGGTTGAAAAATTGCATCAAGTTATTTCGTTGTAAAACGACTCTAAGCATACTGAGATGTCCGCATATCATGCGGTGAAGTTTCTTCAACTGTCACTTGTTTTAGCTTCAAAAGATGAAAGATGACGAGAAGCACCGTATTTTATCTTTTGGGCTGCATCTAAGACCAATTCTCGAAAATGTGACTATAGCAATGTAAGTTTTGCTTATAGCAATGTAGGCTTTGCTTAGGACATACAGCAATTTGCTTTCAAACCCGCCACAAATAAGAATATAAAACCCATTGCGGGGCTTCGCCCTGCGACCCTTCTTGTGGTGGGTTTGATCGAACACTGCTGTAAAACCCAAATTAATAAAGGCGGAGCAAAGCTCCGCCTTTATTAATTTGGGTTTTAATTTGTCCTAGCTATCTCTTATATTGCTATAGGACATAAAACCTAAAAGATTAATGGCGGTGCTTCGCGCCGCCATTAATCTTTTGGATTTTATAACTAACTGATGTTACGTGGAAGTCTGTAAAGCCCTCACCCCTAGCCCTCTCCCGCAGGAGAGGGGAACAAGAAAACAATATGGGTTTTGCTCCCCTTCTCCTGCGGGAGAAGGGGTTGGGGGATGAGGGTTCCACGTAACATCAGTTATTTAATTTGCGATCCTTAAGTATTATGGCGATCGCACAGCACTTATTACTTAGGTTTAAAATGTAGTTACCTTAGCGATAGTAGAAAAACCGTGCTAAAACTCTTTAATTCAGCAAAACAAAATGCAAATGAGGCGATCGCTCAAGCTGTAAAATCTTTGGGTCAGTACGGGATCGGTGAAATCCAACAACATCTGTTTATTGCTTATTTGCAAAGTCCAGATAGCCGAGCGGTCTACCATGCTAATCCGCGCTTAATTGCGGAGCAGTTGCAGCTAAGCGAACATGAAACCTTAAAAGTTTTGGTGGCAGCCCTAAAGGAAGGGATTGTCACACTCAACTGGGACATTCAATGTCCAGCCTGTTATAAGGTTGATTTTGCTGCTAGTCAGTTGTGCGATTTAAGAACATGGCACATCTGTTCCTGCTGCCATCATAAGCATGAGTCGGATATTGATGAACAGGTACGGGTTACATTTAGTATTGACGAACGATTGCGATCGCTTCCCAAAGAAGCAAACGATCCAGAGTACCGAGTTAGTGTTGATGCGAAATATGGGGTGGTTTCGGGACATCGACTTTTAACATTGCAAATGTTTCGGGAACTATTTCCACGGGAAACCATACCGCCAAACGAAAGCTTACTGATTCGCCAAGTGACCATTTTGTTCACGGATTTAGCTGGCTCTACAGCGCTCTATAGTCAAAGAGGTGATTCTCAAGCCTATAGTCTCGTAAATCAGCATTTTAACTTTCTCTTTGAAATTGTTGATCTTCATAATGGTGCAGTAATTAAGACGATTGGCGATGCAGTTATGGCAACTTTTACCTCGCCAAGTGATGGGATCGCCGCCGCGATCGCTATGCAGGAAGAAATGCAGAATTTCAATCGCCGTCTAGAATCAACCAATAATCCCTTAATTCTTAAAATTGGAATTCATGCTGGTCCTTGCATTAGTGTCACTCTTAATGATCGTGCTGACTATTTCGGAACAACAGTCAATACTGCGGCGCGAGTAGAGGGGCTTAGTCGAGGAAATGACATTGTATTTACGCAGTCTTTACTGAATCATGCCAAAGCGATCGCGGAGGCAAAAAATTATAATTACGAACAGAGTGTTGTCGAACTAAAAGGATTAAGTGAAGCGAGTGTAGTCTTTCATATGAGAATTACAGAATCTGCTTCTTTGAATTCTATTATTACTTTTGCTTAACAATATTTGCTTAGGGGATTGCGAGAAAATCGGATGCCAATCCAAATATAAAACCAGAATCAGTGGGGCGGCTCCGCCGCCCCACTGATTCTGGTTTTATATTTGGTACTTTATTAACTGATGTTCCGTGGAACCCTCATCCCCCAACCCCTTCTCCAGCGGGAGAAGAGGAGCAAAACCCATATTATTTTCTTGTTCCCCTCTCCTGCGGGAGAGGGGCTAGTAGGGCAACCACGAGGGGATTCTACCTGAATAATTCATGTTCTGTAGGGGCTGTGCCCCGTGCTAGCCCCAGACTTCCGCTCAGTGATGGTTTTGAATTCTCAAAATGGCTACTCCATTTTGAGAATTGGTATAAGTAGTTACGGTTGTTATGTAGCGTAGGATACAACAATGTCGCGCATATTTTATCTATGGTAATTGTAGTAAATTATAAAAATTTATAGTTTGAGACATATTTTCTAAGTATTTATGCTGGGTAATTCTGATTCAGTTTCCATTCAATAAAACTGGGCTTTTAGGCTGGTAATTCAGTAAAATTTAACACTTCAATTCCATGCAAGGCAGTCTCAACAATCCATATAAGTTATTGCAGGTTATTGCTCAAAAAGAGCTAACAGGATGTCTGTCAATATCAACCCGCAAGACGAATCGATTGGTTGGAAGCTATACGTTGGGGGATCGAGGCTATACTTCGCGAAAACAATAGGTTCTAGTCCTGAACGCTTTGGATTGCTTTGGCAAAAAATAAACCCTGATTTGCCATTGCCAAGATTTAGTTCAGACAAATCGGAATATGAGAGTCTTTACGAGTGGCAATTGGAACATCATCTTTCCCTTACTGACTTTCGCCGAATTTTACTTGGTTTATCTAGAGAAGCTCTTATCCATGCAATTTCATATACTAAAGCCTATGTGAAATTTGAATCTAATACCTGCGTAAAACCTGTACTTATTGCTGCCCCATTGTCAGATTTAATTAAGCCGATTGCTGGTCATGTCCGCTTTTGGCAAAAAATACATACCAAAATCTCCTCGCCATTTTCACGAATCTATCTTGATCGCAGAAAGATTAAGGATTTTGGAAAATTCTGGGAGAATGCTAATAATATTCTAACAACTCAAAAGGAGATGGCATCATCTCAAAACGTAAAATTACAAAATGTGAGCTTAACGGATTGGTTAAATATCTTAGAGCAGAAACTGAGCATCTATGAAATTTGTCGCCAACTAGCGATAGAGCCTCATATTTTGTTGGCATGGTTAAGTCCATTGATTGTCAGCGAAACTTTAGAGGTTTTTCCTTGGTAGTCCTAAAAAGGAAAGGATTTAGGAAAATATCCAGATAGTTGATACAAAGTAAAGTAATGTCAGAAGCAATGCCATCCTGTCCATCCTGCCAGTCCGTATCCGAGGTAAAAAACGGCAGTACACGACATGGAAAACAAAATTATAAATGTCGGGACTGTGGTCGTCAATTTGTAGAAAATCCACAGTGGCAGAGAGTTTCAGAGCATACCCAAGACACTTATGACCTTCTTGAGAAACTACTACTAGAAAAAATCCCACTAGCTGGAATTGCCAGAGTCCTCAAGATCTCTGAACGATGGTTGCAGAGTTACGTCAATCATAAATATGAGGACGTAACTCAACAGGTTGAGGTAGAACCAAAACCAAAACACCGTTTGACCATACAGATGGATGAATTTTGGTCTTTTGTGGATAACAAAGGCAATAGACAGTGGATATGGCTTGCCATAGATGCCGAGACGCGTGAAATTGTGGGTTGTTACATCGGTGATCGCTCTGGCGAATCGGCTAAGAAGTTATGGGGATCGTTGCCTAGTGTCTATCGCCAATGTGCGGTTATTTACACTGATTTCTACTCGTCTTATCCAGTTGTCCTGCCCAGTAAACGTCATAGGGCAGTCGGTAAAGAAACGGGAAAGACCAACTATATTGAGAGATTCAACTGTACGTTACGTCAACGAGTATCACGACTAGTTAGAAAGACCTTATCCTTTTCTAAGAAGTTAGAAAATCACATCGGAGCCATTTGGAATTTTATTCATCATTACAATGCTTCTTTGCCTGCTCGTTCATCCTTTCCTTTTTAGGACGACCTCGTCAGAAAGCCCTCAGTCTTGGCGCTAGTGGATATCTTAGTAAACCAATTGTGGTCGGGGAATTGATCGAATGCCTCGGTGAATTGATTCAATAAAGCAAAAAATGTGTAGGGGTAATTCATGAATTATCCCTACACATTTCTTTATATTGTTCCTTTAAATAAACCTTGCGGTTTAAAGAGCAACACTAAAATCATAATTACCAAACCCACACCCAGTTTATATTCTGTGCCAATGCAGTATTTCTGTAATTCTCCTAGAGCCGCAGGACATGTGGTGGCGACTTCTTGGGAAATCCCGACAATTAACGCTCCTGCGATCGCGCCATAGGGATTACCGATTCCACCCAAAATCACCGCCGCAAACATGGGCAAAATCAAGAACCAACCCATATTCGGGCGCAAATTTGTAATTAAGCCATACATACTGCCTCCAAAAGCAGTCATGCCTCCTGCAATTACCCATGTTGAGATGATTACGGCATTGACGTTTATCCCCGCGACTTTAGCAAGTTCAGGGTTGTCCGCTACTGCTCGCATCGCTTTGCCTATCTTGGTATTTTGCAATAAGTAGTAAAGCCCAGCGATGATTGCGATCGCTGCCACGATCACCACCATTTTATTTTGGGTGATTGCTAAGACGAAAATCTTGATCGCAGGGAAAGTTGGTAAGTCATATTTCTGTGGTTTTGCGCCCCAAACTAGAACGATCGCATTACGAATCACCAATGCCAATCCAATCGAGACGATCATCATCGTAGTTGAGGTGGCTTTTTTGGCACGTAACGGTTGCCAGAGGATTTTTTCGCAAATTAAGACTAAAACGATGGATATAATACTGCCAAATGCGATCGATGCCACAATATTGAGCTTGAGCGTGGTATTGGCGAGAAATGAAAGGTATGCGCCTAAGGTGAGAATGTCACCATGTGCAAAGTTAGCAAGGCGTAAGATGCCATAGGTAAGCGTTAACCCGACTGCGGCAAGAGCAATAATGCTACCGACAGCGATACCATCAATGGTTGATTGCAGGACTTCCAGCATTAAGAAATTTTGATAGAGCTTGATTGCTCTTCATTCTACAGGAATAAGCTTAAGCAACTTTCCCAGCGTTTATTTCCCTGAGTTAAATTTGTAATTGTTGAATCTCTCCTACTGATTTTCTTTGCCTTGGTTTTGGCGTTGTTGCATAAAAAGGGTAGGGGAAGGTAAATTAGATATTAATCAGGAGATGAAACCGTAACAAATGAAACAGCAATATCAGA